>JAZSKF010000016.1:0-5645 GCA_045534715.1 Clostridia bacterium
AGGTTTGAACCTCGCTTAAACCCGCACGGTTAAGCCATTTGTGGGGGTACAGTTACAGTGTAACCGAGGGGATTTCGAGTCGACCACTTTAATGCTGCTCTACATATATTCGACATAACCAAAAAAATAAGTTTGTTTTAAACACAAAAATTATATCACAAAAGAGGGTAAATGTCAATGAAAACTTGATTTGGTGTGTGTTTTTTAAACTCTTTTAACAGTAAAAAAACGGTACAATAGAGCTATTTTAGCATAAAAAAATAAATATAAATAAAAATATTGCAAAAGAAAAAGAAATTTCTCAAAAATAAAAGGACAAAATAATTGTGATAAAATGATGAAATTTATAAAAAATGCTAATAAAAATAGAAATAATCCTATTGCTAAAATAGTCGTACGATGCTATAATATAATATATATAACTATGCGTATGTATTTAGGTGGTGTTCGTTTGCTAAACATATTGCTGGTTGAAAGTGAAGCATTGGAGAGCTCCGTTTTCTCACTTTTGGATTGGAGAAAGAACGGAGTGGGAACATATAAGGTGATAAGTAGTGTATCTGCTCTCATTCCAAATGTTCACTGTGATACCGACTTTGTAATTGCAGATATAAGTATTGTAGATGGTGAAAACAGCAACCTTGCTCAGCAGATACAAGAAAAAAGACACGGAGCAAAGCTTTTCCTTGTTGGCAAGTGCGAGGACAGGAATAAAATTATAGAAATACTTAAAAATGGCGATGTTATATACGAACCGGATGTTATAAAAGCCCCGAAAAAAATTGCGGAAATATTTGCACAGATGGCAGAGCAGAAAAGTAAGGAATGTGAGATAGAATTATTGTTGCATGATGTCAATATGAAAAAGAAAATCCGCCAAGCAATAGAAAAAGGGGATAGCAGGTTCATTCAGAATGTTTTTAATTATATAGACAAGATTTTACCGGTAAGTCTCTGGCTTGTTAAAGAGTATTATGCTTTTTTGATGGAAAATGTACTTGAATTCGCAGAAGAAAAGGGAATAAAGCATATAGAAAAAAAGGAAGCGGTAAGTGCCCTTGTCGAACTTATGGATTATGAGTCTATAAAAAGTTATTCGGTGAAAAAAATAACTGGGATTATACACTTGATAGAAGTTAACAAGAAAAACCAGAACAGAATGGTTACTGAATATATAAAAGACTATATAAACGACAACTATATGAAACAGGGGACAAATGCAGGGAACATAGCCGAAAGGTTTGGTTCCTCCGGTTCATATATCGGAGCGCTTTTCCGTGAACAGGAAAAAACCACCATCACAAAATATATAACGCAGCTCAGGGTGGCAAAAGCGGCGGAACTTCTGGCGGATACTAACCTGCAAATTGGTACAATATCGATGAAGGTAGGCTACAGTGACCAGAACTATTTTGCTCGCATATTCAAAAAAAACACAGGACTTTCTCCGGTTGAATACCGAAGCAAGAGCCTGAAAAAATAAAAAATAAATACACAAATTATTTATAGGTGGAGGTAAATATGAAAAAAGTATTAACAACAACACTTATTCTTGCAATTGTTATGTCTATGCTCTGCATAGCACCGACGGTAAACGCAGAAGACGTAACGGTGTCCCAGATTAAGGTCCATCCGGTGATTGTTCCTGTCGGCGAAGATAAATTTGAATTTGAAATTACAAATTTGTCGGACAAAACATGGGTGGTAGTTACTGTTACAGCAAAAGAAGTTTCTGTTGGCAGTTTCTATTCAGTAGGTGACCACATCTACATTGAACAGAAGACTGCAGAAGCTGCATCTTCAACAAACTGCCAGATGAGAATGGCAAGTGCATTACTTGACACAGTAGAAAAATTTGAGGTTGTGGCAAATGTAACTGATAATAACGGCCTTGTTTCGGTTCTTGATCCGCAGGAATTTACATATACCTCCTTTGAAGATATGCAGGTTGCAGCTCGTACAATGCTTTTAGGCACAACACAGGCAGCTATCGATACAGCAAAAGCGGTTCTTCCTATAACATATCCTTCAGTTTATGAAGAAAACGACACTTATGCAGCAGCAGTTCTTGCAACACTTCGCACAAAATTTGCAACACTTCTTGCAAACACAGGTTTTGATTTTGAACTTGGTTCAGCAGGAACAACAAACCCGTCAGACGAAACAACGCATATTCCTATGACAGGTGCCGGAAGCCTTTTTGAAGAGTTTGAAAAAGCAGCGCTTCTCCAGGCGATTAATAGCGGAAGCGTTGATAAAATAACAGAAGTAATTGCAAACTATTCGGCGGCAGTGGGCATTGATGCTATAGCAACAGAAGAAAAAGCATGGTTTGCAGCTTCTTCCAACCAGGCTGCTGTTAAAGCAAAACTTGCAGCTAAAACATATACAAGCTTTGAAAGATTTGCAAGACAGTTTGCAACAGAATGTTTTCTTGACAAACTTCCAACACTAGCAGCAACAAATGACGGTGGTGACGACATAATTTCAGTTCTTCGTGCTGGCGCGGACAAATATTATGAGTTCAATGCAGACGTGAAAACAACACTTAACTTTGGAGTCTACGATACACGTCTCAACCCTACAACCGATGAGTGGTCAAGAAGTCAGCTTGTTGGCAACGCATTTGAAAATTTAACAGCACTTCAAGAAAAATTTAACGAAGTTCTTATGGGAATGGTTCAAATAGAAGGACCTACAACAGATCAGGGTGATTCATACACGGGCCCAACAACAGGTCCTACAATTTCTGTAGGAACAACGACCGGTCCTGTTACAGGCGGTGCAAAAAAATTCCTCGACCTTGAAACAGTACCTTGGGCAAAAATGGAAATAGAAGCTCTTGCTGCAGAAGGAGTAATTGATGGCGTAACAGCAAATATGTATGCGCCTGATGCGAACGTAACAAGAGAACAGTTTGTTAAAATCATTGTAAATGCATTCGGACTTAAAGGTACAGGCAAAATGGCTCAGTTTGCAGACGTTGATTCAAAAGAGTGGTATTCACCATACATAAACGTTGCAGTTGAACTTGGTATTGTAAACGGTAAAAATGCTGAAGAGTTCGGCATTGGCGAAAACATTACAAGACAGGATATGACTGTTATAATGTACAGAGTTGGTAAATACGTAAACAAACAGCTTGCTCCCGTTTCAAACAGAGAATTTTCTGACAAATCATCACTTCCCGAATATGCAGTAGAAGCTGCACAGACACTCTACAAAGCAGGCATCATAAATGGTGTTGCTGACGGAGTGTTCGGCGGAGCAGAACTTGCTACAAGAGCACAGGCAGCTAAGCTTGCGTACACGCTCAGAAATGCGTACTAATATATAGGTAAACAATTTAAAGATTATATGTCATATACTTAGTTCCGTATTTATAACGGAAGGAAGGGGTAATTTATGAAATTAAAAAAGATACTTTCGCTGCTCCTTGCATTAACGTTGATTTCCTCCTTTATGATGGTTTCAACAGTTTCTGCAGCAAACGACGAGTTTGCAATTCTCAGACAACTGGGTTTTACAAGGGATTTTAGTGATAACACAACTCCAATAACAAGATATCAGGTTGCAGAAGTTGCACTTGAAATAGCAGGAATCGGTGCTGATATGGAAGGCGACCCGGTTTTCCCTGATGTGCCGGTTAGACACAAATATTTTAGTGTTGTAAATGCAGCGTACAAAAGAGGTCTTGTAAGTGCAAAACTTGATGGCACATTCTCTCCCGACTCTCCCGCATCTCCTATGGATGCAGGCAGAGCAATCCTTGGAGAACTTGGATACACAGCTTTTGGTATGCAGGCAGGCTGGACAGATGCACAGTATAACAATAAAGTTCAGACGCTGGGTCTTTTAAGCGGTGTTAAATCTGCTTCCGGTTTTACATACTACGATTTTGGTAAAATGATTATAAACATGCTCACCACTCCGATTATGGAGATGATTTCCGTTGGGAATGAAGGTGTTCAGTTCAAGGAAAGCAGCACTACCTATATAGAAAGTAAATACGGCTACAAAGCACAGTATGGTATTCTCCAGGCTGCAGGAAAAGCCAGCGTGGCAGACACTGCACCCACATCTTCATTTGACCAGGTTGTAATAAAAGTTAACAACACACCAATAAAATTTAACACAACAGGTGTTGACTACAGTGCGCTTGTTGGTCAGAGAGTTAAATTTATTCTTTCTAATAACTATGGCGACGGCGATGTAATCTACCTCGAAAAATACCGTGGTAGCAAAGTTATTGAACTTGAAGCTAATAATCTCGACTATGACAACTATTCATTCACATATTACGATGAATACGGAAAAATTAAAACACAAACCTTCCCCATTGCGGCAAGAGTTATAATAAATGGCGAAAATCGTACAACTGTTGATGATAGATTCTATGAACCGGACACAGGCAGTGTAACACTTGTAGACACCGAAGACGATGGAAGAATTGATGTTGTTCATATAAATAGCAAAGTTGTTTTCAAAGTTGGTGCAACAACTCCGTTTTACGTAACAGACGCGTTCACTGGCAACAGAGTTAATTACGGTGAAACAAAACTTTATTCTTACAGTGCGGGTGCAAATTCAAACACCGCATCAATAAAAGTGGGCGACTATGTTGAACTTGCAGCAGGTAAAATTAAATATAATGCAAGTACAGGCCTTGTAGAAGTTGACGCTGAAAATATGAGCCGTCTGTCCCTCAACATTCTGCCTGTAACGAAAATTTCAGGTAAGGTTAATGCAACAAAAGCAGACTCCCTTTATATTGACGGGACAGAGTATAAATTTGACGGATATTTTGAGAAACTTGTAGCACATGAATATGCGTTTTTACCGAATTTAGGGGCAACGGTTGAGATTGTCCTCGATGAAAAAGGTGAAATCATAGACATTCCTACAATTGAATCAGTTTATTCATTAAATACAAACAGAGTTTATGGTTATATGATTGGCATGGCAGAAACAGACAGAGAATCCAAGGATGCAGTTATAAGAGTGATGAACATTGACACTGTTGAAGAAGAAAGATTCTACACAGCAGAAAATTGCAAACTAAATGGCAAAAAGTTTGACTACCAGGAACTTAAAGAGATGGACTACACAACAAGTTCGGTTGGTATTAGAAATCCGTCAGGAGACACCGTTACAGAAGCTTTCAAACATCAGCTTATAAGCTTCGTTCTTGATGAAGAGGGTAAAATCAGCGAACTTTTCCTTGCTGCTGACTATTCAAATCCCACAATCTTAGACAAAGATGGTGTCCCAACGGAGGTTGTTAACCCTGACTATGACCCCGACTATCAGGGATATAGCAAAACAGAATTCACTCTCGATACGAGAAACAATTTACCTAATATTGCAGGGTCTGGTGTTCTTGCAAACATTTACACAATAAAATCAGCATATACTTACCAGCTGAAACTTCCAACAGGTGAAAACATCACAAATACAAAGCTCTGGAAAACGGTTGTACCGGCTGAAAGAAAATTATCAGATGATGAGTATATGGTTGGAGGTACTGGAGGAAACGGTTGGACAGGTGCTACTCTTGAACTGTACGACAATACAGAAAGCCTGACACCGAAGATAATAATTTTAAGAAAGGACGAAGAAGCAGCACCTTCTATAGGCACAGAATA
>JAZSKF010000164.1:0-7649 GCA_045534715.1 Clostridia bacterium
TTTGTTGTTCTGAACGCTGCTACGCCGCCGGTAAGTGCTGTAGATGCGAATGCGTCCATATTGGCAGCGTTTGCCTGATATGCTGCTAAATCAGCATAACTTTCAAAATCTTCATAGTCGATGACCGATGTAGGTCTTGTCATTGGTGCTGCCATTGCAGTCATGCCAAGCACAAGGGCGAGGCAGAGAGCAAACGCTAAAATTCTAGTCATTTTTTTCATTTAACTCATTCTCCTTACTGTGCTGCTGCGGTAACAGTTCTTTCTGTTACTGCTGCAAACGGACTGTAAGATGCCGGATCCCAAACAAACGCTTTTACAGTGCCTGCCTGTGAAACTTTAAAGCCGGCGCCTATGCTTGATGTTGAATCAGCTTTAACAGATTTATTTACATAAACAACATCTGCAAGCGAACCATTTGATGCATATATTGCATAAATTGCAGCAACATCTATAGGAGCTCCGGTTGAATTTCTGATTGACATATTTGCACCCTGGAGAGTGCCGTCTGCAACAAAAACGCCTACTGTTGCCGGAGAATCACTTCCCCAGTTTTTAACCATTTCAAAGCTTGTTATTTCAATAGACGGACGAAGTGCCCCTACTGTTCTGAGTGTGATTTCACGGTTTGCTTCTGCAGGCATTGCAGTTCTTGCAATGTTTCTGATGTTTGTAGGAAGTGTGATTGTCCATGTCTGGCCTTCTTCAAATGTAATACCGCTTACATCAAGAGTAAGTACACCAACAACCTCTTTGTTTGAACCTACTGTAACAACTTTGTCGCTAACCACACCAGTAAAGTCTGTTCCGCCTGTATATGTTGTTGTGCCGTTTGAAATTGTTGTGCCGGCAACAAGCGGATCATTATATATGGTTTCTTTTGTACTTGCTGAGCCATAATAGCTTACAGGCTGAGAGAAGATAATTTCGATTTTGTCTGTGCCAACAGCAACATCGTCAATAGCTTGTGTTTCTACATAGAAGTGGTCAGGGTTTCTTGAAAGCTCATAAACCTTGAAATTGTCAAGCTGTTCTTGCTGACCTCTCATATTACCATAAACAAAAGAATCTACTGAAACCATACTATATTTTCTGGTCATGTATATATCTGAAGCATGGTTGTAGTTGAATATGCTCTTATCAGCCAGAAATTCGTATGGCACTTCTTCTGCGTCTACACCCGCATAAGGTCCAACAACCCTTGCCATAGAAAGTTTTGTTCCCTTAGGATAGTTAAATGCTGCACCTGTGAGTCCAGGCTCATCATAACCTCTGTCTTGCGCTGCCGAATGTGATAGTGCAGCAGAGAATTTAGCAACTGTTGGATCTAAAGTTTGTGCATGCATAAGTGTAAAGGCTTCAGTAGTTGCACTTAAAACCTTAACTGCACCAGCGTCTGTTGTTCCGGTATAGAACATGCCGGCGTCTGCAACTCTGGTTCTAACAGGCACCTGTCCGTTGTCTCCACGATATTGTACCTCAATAGGTGTTACATCAACTGAGAATACAAGGTCTTTAACGTCTGCTACCGATTCTGCATAGGTCCATGAATCGTCAAGTGCAAAAACAAACTGTCCGTCTATTGAATCTGCGTTAAAACCTTTCATTTTTGCTACCTTGTTTCCTGTGCCGTCGTCAACTATCTCCCAGTTGTTATTAAGAAGGCGGTAGAATCTGTTATAGTTCTTATTGCCAAGTGTAAGGCCTTTTGCTGTTCTGAACGCTGCTACGCCGCCGGTAAGTGCTGTAGATGCGAATGCGTCCATATTGGCAGCGTTTGCCTGATATGCTGCTAAATCAGCATAACTTTCAAAATCTTCATAGTCGAGGACTAATGTAGGTCTTGTCATCGGTGCTGCCAAAACGCTTAAAGAACAGATCATAGCTACAACAATTGCCATAGCTAAAATTCTTTTAACATTCATTTTATTTTCCTCCATTTTATTTTTTTGTTTTTGTGCCTTTTCCGAGGCACCTTTGTCCCACGAGGGCACAAGGTCTCTTTTTCCTTTCAAAGCTTGCGGTCTCTTTCAAAGAAAAGCCTTCCCTCTAAGATAAGTTAGTTTCATCGCAATTGCTAAATCATAAATGAAATTAGCCTTTCTTTTACCCCATATCACAAAATGCGATTTTAAAGCGTGTTGCGTATCCGCTTTTATCACAAACTGTGATTGTGCGACTGTGTACCTGCGGCAAAAATGTCTTTCTCCGCCGGTGGTTGCGGCACCGGCAAAAACGTCATCCCTCTGCCTGCTCTTTTAAAAAAAGAGATACAGATACACATATATATTATAGCATAGATTTTTGTGACTTTTCAATAGTCAATATGGCAAAATAAGGTTGCCGTTTTTATGCATTTTGACAGTGGTCTTGTGCACATGTTTTTTTAAGACGGAATATATTGTGGCGGAGGAAAAAAGAATGAATTGTTTTCACCTCATCCACCGCAAGCGGTCCCCCCTTCTCCTCAAGGGGAAGGCATAAAAAAGGCTTCTCCTTGGGGAGAAGCTGTCACGAAGCGACTGATGAGGGACTCTATCCTCTATTTTACAACGTTTTTAGGGTTCCCTGTCTGAAAGCTTTTTATATTGTCTATAACAATGTTTAAAAGGCGTTTTCTTGTTTCTATGGGCGCCCATGCAACGTGAGGCGTTATGGTGAGACCGGGGAGGTTTATAAGCTCGCAGTCCTGACTCATGGGTTCGGTGGACAAAACGTCTATTGCCGCACCCGAAAGATGTCCGCTTACAAGTGCATTTTTAAGGGCTTTTTCGTCCATTACACCGCCTCTGGCAGTGTTGATGAAATAGGCACCTTTTTTGAAGTGTGCAAACAGGTTTTCGTCGAACATTTTTTCCGAATCTTTGTTAAGTGGACAATGAACTGTTACAATATCGCTCTCGCTAACAAGCGTTTCAAGACCTGAAAATCGCACTCCCTCTTCCTGTGCGGGTGTTCTTTTATATGCTATAATTTCCATAGAAAAAGCTTTTGCAATTTTTGCAACTTCTTTTCCTATTGTTCCATATCCGACAATGCCGATTGTTTTGCCGCAAAGCTCGTGCATGTCAAACACAAAAGGCGAAAAGGTTTTGCTGTTTTTCCAGCCGCCGCCATTTACAAAATCTGTATATTCCGCCGGTTTGTTATAGTGGTTTAAAATATAGGCAAACACCTGCTGTGCAACCGCTTTTGTGGAGTAGGAGCCGGCGTTGCAAACCGTTATACCGCGCTCGTTTGCACTTTCCATATCTATGTTGTTGTAGCCGGTTGCAAAAATGCCGATATATTTAAGGTTTTTTGCCGCCCTAATAACCTCTTTTGTTATAAGACTTTTATTGCAGATAATAGCTTCGGCGTCTTTCACTTTTTCTATAAGTTCATCGCCATACACCAGGTCGCAGTAGGTGGTATCGCCCACCTTATCGAAAACGGTTAAATCAAGGTCGCCTCTGGTGACCGTTTTGCAGTCTGTAAGTACAATTTTCATAAGTTTTCTCCTTTTTGATGAATTAAAAACCGGGTTTCATGCCGCAGGCAATTCATTGATATTCTATCGAATATCAAACCCCGCAGATTTGAAGATGCGGTTATACACGCCCCGCCACATGCCCGTTTTTTCGGGGATTTCGCACAGAATTACATCTGCGCCAAGCCGGTCAAACTGTCTGAGCGAGGAAAAAAGACATTTTGCAAGCTGGTCGGCATTTTCGCCCCAATCAAGCGTTATATCGCCCGAAAGGCAGGAGCCTGTTTTTTTGAAAATTCCAACCTTTTTGCCCTGTTTTTTAAAGGTTTCAAGGTCTTCTTTAAGTTTTTCTTCCGTGAGATAGACTATCACTTTTGCATTTGGTGCATAGTGTTTATATTTCATTCCGGGACTTTTGGGGGTATACCCTTGTGTGCCCTCTTTTTTGTGTTCTTCCACTTCAAGCTCGGGCAAAATTTCGCCCAGCATTTCGGCGGTTATGCCGCCCGGTCGCAAAATGGTTGGCGGAAAAACGGTTGTGTCTATAACGGTGGATTCTATGCCGATATCGCAGTTTCCGCCCTCTATTATCACATCTGCCCTACCGTTCATATCCTCAAAAGCGTGGTGAAATGTGGTGGGACTGGGTTTGCCCGAAAGATTTGCCCTTGGTGCTGCTATTGGCAGGTTTGCCGCCGATATAAGCGCCCGCGCTACCGTGTTTTCAGGCATTCTTATTGCAACTGTGTTAAGTCCTGCGGTCACCTCTTTTGGTACAGTTTCTTTTTTGTTTACTATAACTGTAATGGGTCCCGGCCAGAATTTTTCTGCTATCAGCCGTGCGGTAGGGTTCATTTCCCCTACCAATTCCGCCATGGAAATGTCTGAAATATGTAAAATAAGCGGGTTGTCGTTCGGTCTGCCTTTGGCGGCAAAGATTTTATTGACCGCTTCGCCGTCAAGCCCGTTCGCTCCAAGTCCGTAGACCGTTTCGGTGGGGAAAACCACAAGACCGCCTTTTTTTATAACCTCTCCCGCCTCTAAGATGCACTCGGGCGTGGGTTTTATAACTTTTGTCATTATCTCATAACCTTTCTGAGAAGCGGGACCTGTTTCATAAGAATTTCCGCCACAAAATCCGCTTCTTCTTCGGTGTTTTCATGCGAGAAACTGAACCTTATAGAGCTGTCTATCAGTTCTTTTTTCAGTCCCATCGCCGAAAGAACATGGGAGGGCGACGGGTGGTTTGAGGAACATGCCGAGCCGGAGGAAACATAAATTCCCGCACCTTCAAGAGCGTGGAGCAAAACCTCCGATTTTAAGCCTTCAAAGGACATATTCAGCACATAAGGAAGCGTGTTTTCACCGTTTATGCGGACATTTTCTATTTGCTCGAAAACACGGCTGATAAGCCGTGTTTTTACCTTTTCGGCTTGAGCAAAATATTTTTCTTGGTCAAAAGCTTTTACTGCCGTACCCATTCCCACTATCCCGGGGACATTTTCTGTGCCGGGGCGCATATCTTTTTGTTGGCCGCCGCCGAATACAAGCGGGTTTACCTGGACCCCTTCTTTAATATAAATAGCTCCGACGCCTTTGGGGCCATGGATTTTATGGCTGCTGACAGAGCAGATGTCAACCTCTGCACATGGCATTTTCAAATAAGACTGCACCATATCGCTGTGGAAAATTATATTTTTATTATAGTCTTTAACCATTTTGCAAGCGTCGGCAACAGGCAAAATAACGCCTGTTTCGTTGTTAACCTGCATTATGCTAACAAGCACAACATCTTCAGAAAGCAGACTTTCAAGATGGGAAAGGTCTATGCTTCCGTCCGGGGTTGTGCGGATATATTTTATATTAAACCCTAAAGTTTCAAGGTGTTTCAGCGATTTCAATACCGCCGGATGTTCAATTTCGGTGGAGATGACCGTTTTTCTGCCGTGGGAATTTCTCGTGGCACCGCCTATTATTGCCAGGTTGTCGCTTTCGGTTCCGCCCGAGGTGAAAAATACCGTTTTTTCGGGTTTACCAAGAGAGTCGGCAACAATTTTTCTGGCAGTTTTCACTGCTTTTTCCGCTTCAAGTCCCATAGTATGCAACGACGATGGGTTTCCATAGGTTTTTTCCATCATCTCTGTCATAGCTGCTATTGATTCCGGACACACTTTTGTGGTGGCCGAATTGTCCATATATATCATAATATCACCTTTATTTTATTCTATCATACTTTTTATATCTGTCAATACATATTTTGCTATGGTTTGGGCAAGATAATCTCACAAATAAAAGGTAAAGGGAGTGCTTTTATGAAATATTATTCTTTTGGTGCGGGCGTTCTGACAGGGCTTGTTGCCGGTGCGGTGGCTGGTATGCTTGCTGACCCCATAAAAGACAAGGATGCCAAAAAAATTTATGGTGGCGGTTGCGGCGTTTTTAAGTCTATCGGCAGCGTAATAGACAATATGTTTGACAAATAGTTTTTGTCCCCTGATATCTATCGGGGGATTTTTTTAGCCTCTCTGCCACCAATTTACAAATTTTTTCAATTCTGTTTGATATAATTTAGTCGGTGATTATGCTATGCCTGTTATTTATATTGATGTGCTTTTTCTTGTGAATTTCATTATAGATTCTGCTCTGCTCTTTTGTACTGGCAGACTTTTATGCACAAAAATGTCCGGTTGGCGAGTGCTTGTCGGCGGTGCGGTCGGCGGCGTATATTCATCGGTCATTTTTTTTATAAGTTTGCCACCACCCATTCTTTTTATGTGCAAAATATTTGCTTCGTGCGGCATGGTGCTGATTTCTTTTCCTTTCAGGCAAATAAAAGAGTTTTTATGGGGGCTTGTTTGTTTTTACATATCAAATTTTCTGCTTGGTGGCACGCTTACTGCACTGTTTAATTTTTCAGGAAAAAGCGGCATTTTAAAAAATGGCAGCCTCTATTTTCCTCTTTCTTTTTTTCAGCTTGTGCTTATGGCATTCCCTATCATTATTGCTCTGCTTTTCACCTGCACACAGCTTAAAGATAAGCTTTCGGGAGTGGAAAAAGAGTGTATGGTTACCGTTGGGATGGGAGAAAAAGAAATTCTCGTTCGCGGAATTATCGACAGTGGCAGTTCTTTAAAAGAGCCCATTTCCGGGCTTCCTGTAATTGTTGTCGGTGTTAAAGAGGCAGATGTTCTTTTAAGTGAACAGGTTGTTGGTTATATAAAAGGCGGGGATTTATCCCGACTTATTGAAACGGGAAAGTTTCGTCTTATCCCTTGTCGCAGTGTAAATTCTAAAAATTTTCTTGCCGGGTTTTTCCCCGATTTTGCAAAGATTTTGACATCAAAAGGCGAAAAATTCTGCCATTGCACCATTGCAATCTCTCCCGACGATTTTGTGGAAAAGGCTATTGTAAATCCTGAAGTTTTATTATAAATGGAGGCATATTTATGGATTATAAGCTTATTTTAAGAAAAATTTATGCGCTACTCGGCATAAAAAATGATATTTATTATATAGGCGGCAGTGATGTGCTGCCCCCTCCTCTTTCAACCGAGGAGGAACAAGAACTTATGCAAAGGCTTGATGAAGACGGTGACCTTGTCCGCCAGACCCTTATTGAGCATAATCTCAGGCTTGTTGTGTATATTGCAAAGAAATTTGAATCAAGCGGTGTGGGTGTGGAAGATTTGATTTCAATAGGCACAATAGGTCTTATAAAGGCTATCAACACTTTTAATCCATCTAAAAAAATTAAGCTTGCAACTTATGCTTCGAGATGTATTGAAAACGAAATTCTGATGCATCTTAGAAAAATAACCAACATCCGCAGCGAGATTTCTATTGAAGAGCCACTGAACACCGATTGGGACGGAAACGAGCTTTTGTTGTCAGATATTTTGGGTACTGACAATGATATTATAAGCAAAAACATTGAAGAAGAAACGGACAGGAAGCTTTTGTATGATGCCATAAAGAAGCTGTCGCCTCGCGAAAGGCGTATTATGGAGCTTCGGTTCGGGCTGACAAAGCAGGGCGAAAAAACGCAGAAAGAAGTGGCGGATATGCTGGGTATTTCCCAGTCTTACATATCACGGCTTGAAAAGAAAATTCTTGACAGACTTAAAAAAGAAATAAGTCATTTGCTGTCATAAAAAGGGACGGATGTTTCCGTCGCTTTTCTT
>JAZSKF010000012.1:0-4797 GCA_045534715.1 Clostridia bacterium
ATTGAAGAATAATTTTTGATATTACATAGTTTAGAAAAGAGGCAGGTAAAACTACCTCTTTTCTAATTCTGTTTTTGGGACACTGTTATTTGAAAGGATAGTAAAATGACATTTAGTGAAAGATTTTATCTTAATTTTATAAAAGACAACAGATGGCACTATCTGACGGACGGTCTTCTTGTAACCCTTGAGATTACATTTTTTTCCGTTCTTTTAGGTATTGCTATCGGTGTTATCATTGCAGGCATTCGTTCAACCCACGATAAAATTATTGGAGATACTAAATCGCCTTTTAAAAGATTTTTGCTTAAATTCTTTAATGCTATTGCAAACATTTACCTTACTGTTATAAGGGGAACGCCGGTTGTGCTACAGCTTATGATAGCCTACTATGTAATTTTTGTGTCTTCCAACAATAAGGTGCTTGTTGCAGTTCTTGCATTTGGCATAAATTCGGGCGCGTATGTTGCCGAGATTGTTCGTTCGGGTATTATGAGCATTGACCAGGGCCAGACAGAAGCAGGACGTTCGCTTGGATTTAACTATATGCAAACAATGTTTACCATTGTTCTTCCTCAGGCGTTTAAAAACATTCTTCCGGCTCTTGCAAACGAGTTTATCGTATTGCTCAAAGAAACATCCGTGTGCGGATATGTTGCTCTTCAGGATTTAACACGTGGCGGAGACATTATCCGTGGCAGAACCTACGATGCATTCTTCCCGCTGCTTGCCGTTGCAGCAATTTATCTAGTGCTGGTCGTTGTATTTACAAAGTTTGTTGATATCCTTGAGAGGAGGCTTCGTAAGAATGAACGATAATTTTCTTATTAAAACAGAAAATCTTTGCAAACACTATTATGGCGGAGAAATAAAAGCTCTTGACAATGTGTCGGCAAATATATCAAAAGGCGAAGTTGTTGTTATTATAGGCCCCTCAGGAAGCGGCAAATCAACATTTTTAAGGTCGCTTAACCTGCTTGAATCACCAACTTCCGGTACAATTCTTTTTGAAGATGTTGACATAACAGATGTAAAGGTGAATATAAACCTTCACCGCAGAAAAATGGGTATGGTGTTCCAGCATTTCAACCTGTTCCCTCATATGACCGTACTTAAAAATCTCACTACGGCTCCTATGAAACTTCTTAAGATGAGCAAAGAAGAAGCAGAAAAGAAAGCAATGGGGCTTCTTGAAAGAGTTGGTCTTGCAGACAGGGCGGAGGCATATCCTTCCCAGCTTTCTGGCGGGCAGAAACAGAGGGTAGCGATTGTTCGTGCTCTTTGTATGAACCCCGATGTTATGCTTTTTGACGAACCCACAAGTGCGCTTGACCCTGAAATGGTTGGAGAAGTTTTAACTGTTATGAAAGGGCTTGCAAAGGATGGGATGACAATGGTTGTTGTTACTCACGAAATGGGGTTTGCCCGTGAGGTTGCAGACAGAGTAATTTTCATGTCCGACGGCCAGATTGTTGAAGAGGGCACGCCTCAAGAGATTTTTGAATCTCCCATAGATGAAAGAACCAAACAGTTTCTTCAGAATGTATTATAAAAATATGAAAGACGAGAGTCCTATGCTCTCGTCTTTTTTATAAAATTCTGTTGCAAAAATAAAGAAATGGTGATATAATATGTATATATATAAAGTCAGTCGCGATAACCTGACTTAAAACAAAACAAGAAAGAGATGATAGCATGAAAATTTCCAAAACAAGAGGGCTTGTTCTTGCAGGGGTTATAGCGGCAATTTATGCCGGAATATCTTTTCTTCCGGGAATATCAATGATAAGCTTTGGGCCGGTTCAGCTTAGACTTTCCGAAGCCCTCTGCTCTCTTGCAATGCTTTCGCCATGGGCAATCCCTGGACTTGCTATAGGTTGTTTTATAACAAATCTTGCAAGTCCTATGATGATGGTTGATTTGCCGTTCGGCACACTGGCAACGCTTATTGCGGCAATTTTTACATACTTGCTGAGAAAAAAACCTTTTATCGCACTTCTCATGCCGGTCGTTGCAAACGGAATTATTGTTGGAACCATAATAACCTTTTTTATTCCCGGCAGTGCAGCAATTTGGCTTAATATGTTGACTGTTGCGGCGGGGGAAGCGGCGGTTTGTTATATTTTCGGATACCCGCTGTATAAAGTGGTGGACAAAGCGCTTAAACGTCACTGAAAATGATTTTAAAATAAATTTGCTTTTATGCTAAGATAAAGAAACTAACTAAAAGACAGAGGTGAAGAGGGTGAATTTCATTCAACCGCTTAAAAATTTTGTGTATATAGGATGGACTGATATTATTGATATAATAATTGTTTCCTATATTTTTTACAAGGTAGGAAGTCTTGTAAAAGAAACGCGTGCTCAGCAGGTTATGAAAGGTATTATAATTCTGCTGGTTGCAACTCAGCTGAGCGAATGGCTGCAGCTTAACGCGCTCAACTACATACTTGTCAACCTCATGCAATTTGGTATTCTTGCACTTATTATAGTTTTCCAGCCCGAACTCAGGAGAGTTCTTGAAAAAATGGGCAGGTTTAATTTTAGCGCCATATTTAAAGCCGACCCCAGTGCAGGAAGTTATCATATGGGAGAAACCATCAGCAGTATTGCGCTTGCGGCAGGCAATTTGTCGCTTACAAAAACAGGTGCTCTTATTGTTGTTGAAAGAGAAACAAAACTTGGCGAAATAGCCGGAACAGGTACAAGCCTTGACGCAGAGGTTTCAGCGCCACTCCTTGAAAACGTGTTTTTCCACAATTCTCCGCTTCATGATGGAGCACTTATTGTCAGAAGGAACAGAATTGTTGCAGCCGGCTGTTATTTGCCGCTGACTGAAGACACATCGCTTAGTAAAAAACTCGGAACAAGACACCGTGCGGGTATTGGAATTACAGAAACAGCCGATTGTGTTGTTATCATTGTTTCTGAAGAAACAGGAAACATTTCGGTAGCAATGGGAGGAGCGCTTGAAACACAATTTACACCCGATACTTTGAAAAAGAAGCTTATTCAGGTGCTTGTTCCTCCAAAAATTCAGGTATCTGAAAGCGGCAAGACCATCGTAAAGAAGGTGAAGGATAAATGGAAAAAATAGAACTGGAAAAAGAAGAACGCAAAAGCTTAATGAAAAACAGAACGTTTTTAAAAGTGCTTTCCGTTGTCCTGGCAGTTTTACTATGGCTTTATGTTGTAGTAACACAAGACCCTACAAGAACAAGTAAAGTTGACAATGTCGAAGTAATATGCGGGCTCAGCCAGTATCAGATAAATGAGGGACTGAACATAATTTCCAAATCGGACGACAAAGTTTCCTTTTCTGCAACAGGAAAAAGAAGTCTTGTTACTGGCGTTAAGGGCAGTTACTATGCAAAGCTCGACCTGCAGAACATTTCCGAACCCGGAAAATATAACATCGCCCCTCAGATTTCCAAACCGGAAGGGGTTTATGTTTCGGGAGTTTCGCCTTCTGTAATTGAAGTGTATGTAGACAAATATGTTTCCTCAACTGTCCCGCTGATAACCGAAACAAGAGGAACTTTAAGCAAAGATCTTATTATAACCGGTATGACGACAGATGTTTCCCAGGCAGTGCTTCAGCTGCCGTCGCTTGCACTCGGACAGATTGCATATGTCGGAGCAGTGGTTGATTTGTCAAATATTAAATCATCTGAGGTTATAAATTGTACTCCGGTTCTTTTTGACGCCGAAAAAAAAGTAATTGACATTAAAAATGTTGTTATGGACATAAAGAACATTGTGGTAACTATAACCGTTGAAAAAGTGAAAAATGTGAAAATTATTCCGTCTATAGAGGGACTGGAAAAGTTTGGCGGCGGACTTACGGTGAATGTTTTGCCCAAGAGCATAGACATCTGCGGCGACAAAGAAATTCTGGATGCAATAGAATCGGTTTCAACAAAACCCATAAAACTTAAGAAAAATGTGACCGCCGGCGAGGAGTTGCAGGTTGCTCTGCAGCTGCCGGCAGGGACCAAACTTAAAGACAGCAGCCTTGGCAGCGTCAAAATTGTATTTTCTGAAAGGTAGGATATAATATGAAAGCGATTATACTTGCAGCCGGTTATGCAACAAGACTTTATCCGCTTACAATAGACAAACCAAAAGCACTTCTTCCAATAGCAGGTAAACCGATACTTGATTATATCGTGGACGAAATTGAAACAATAGATGCGGTGGACAGTCTGACTGTTGTTAGCAACGACAAGTTCTTTCCCAACTTCGGCGCGTGGAAAGAGTCGCGCAAGTCAAGGCTTGATATAACAATTTTAAATGACAACACAACTGATGACACCAACAAGCTTGGAGCAGTGGGGGATATTGAATTTGCAATAGAAACTCTCGGAATTGACGATGACATACTTGTTATGGCGGGAGATAACATCTTCACATTCAGACTCAAAGACTATGCGGCCTTTTATGCAGAAAAAAACACTGACTGTATTCTTGCTAAAAGAATAGACAACATAAACGACCTTAAACGCATGGGCAACGCGGTGATAGATGAAACGGGCAAAGTGACCGACATGGTTGAAAAACCGGAAAACCCACCGTCAAATCTGGCAGTTTATGCAGCTTATTTTTATAAGAAGGAAACCCTTCCTATGATAAAGAAATATTTAAGTGAGGGGGGCAACCCCGATGCGCCGGGATTTTTCCCGTCATGGCTGCATAAGCAAAAAGATGTTTTTGCCTATGTTTTTGATGGCGAATGTTACGATATAGGCACGCCCGACTCATACAAAAGCGTTAATGAAATATTTTTAAACAGGAAAT
>JAZSKF010000102.1:0-5031 GCA_045534715.1 Clostridia bacterium
AGCTGTTCTTTTGTAAATAAACTTTTTGTCATCCGCACAATGTTCCTCTTATAAAAATGCCTATTTTTATCGTTTTATTATACCACAAACGCTTGAAATGGTCAACAATTTTTACTGTAAAAAAGACGGCACAAAGCAAAAAGCAAAGTGCCGCCCAATGTATTTTTATATTATCTGTTAAGGATATATTTTGTGAGTTCAACAGGTTCAACGATTTTTCCGTCTTTATATACACGCATATTACCCGATGCGATTTCGTCAATAAGGATAACTTCGTCGTTGTTGTAGCCAAATTCAAATTTGATATCCCACAAATCAAGACCTATTGTTTTAAGGTCGTCTGCAACAATTTTTGTGATTTTAAGAGTCTGCTGTTTCATGCTTTCAAACATACTTTCGCTCATAACGCCAAGAGCAGCAAGTCCTTCGCTTGTTACAAGCGGATCGCCCTTTTCGTCATTTTTGAATGTACATTCAACATAACCGCCTTCAAGATGTGTGCCGTCTTTGATATATTCGCCATATCTGCGAATGAAACTTCCTGTTGCAACAAGCCTGCAGATAACTTCAAGACCGTTTCCGAAAACTTTGCCCGGAAGAACTTCCATAGTTGCATTTTCAACATCTGCACTTACAAAATGTGTTTTGATGCCGGCATCTTTAAGCAAGTTGAAATAATAAACCGAAGTTTTAAGGTTTTCTTTGCCTATACCTTCAATTTTGAGACCAACTGTGTTTTCGCCCGGGTCAAAAACTCCGTCTTTACCGGTGCAGTCATCTTTGAACTTGAGCATTACATTGCCGTTTTCAAGTTCGTAAACGTCTTTTGTTTTTCCTTCATAAATCTTTTTCATAGTGTTCCTCCTATATATCTTTCAATTTCTTAAACTAATTTATTTCAGAGTAATTTACTCTTTTAATCATTTTATCATTTTCAAAAGTATATTCTGCAGTATTAAGCGGAAATATTATTTCCTTTTCATAATACCACATATCATCCTCGTGCAAAGGATTTTTTATAACATGGAACTCCTGTGCAGGCATATAGCCCTGTGCAAGCAAAAAAGCTTTTTCACCTCTTTCATTTTCACAAACATCAACAACCATTACAACATGCCCGGGCGAGCCGCCTTTTATTATAACATCACCCACCGTCATTTCCGAAAGGCTTATTGTTTCTGTTTCGTAGGCTTCCATTGACAATGTCCCGGCATAGCTGAAAACTGTTCTCAGATATTTCACAAAATTTTGATATGAAGAGTCAACCCCGGCAGTTTTGCTCCACCTTGTTACCCCATCATCTATAACGGGACGAAAGCCCTGTTCCCACTTTAAATATTCACACAAAAATCCATCTGTAAAATGAAAAGCAATTTTTTCTTTCTGTCGGGTTGACCAAAAATATTCTGCATACACACGAATGACCGAATCGGCACATTGTTGCAAATTTTCGTTTTCTATCGGAAGATTAAATATTGCTGCATGTGCATTTTGGTTTGATTTGTTTTTGCCATTATGCAGCAGCAACGGTGCTCCACTGTCTTTCATACTGTACTTACGCAAAAAATTTGTTAAACTTCCCTCTTCAGCATCTTTCCTTACAAAACCGTCAGGCACGGATATTCTCGTTTCCAGAGTTTGTCCTGAAGAAATAATAAGACTGCTTTCAAACTCTTCTTCAAGGACATTCACTTTGCATCCCGAAAGAAAAAACAACACCAAAACTAAATAAGTTAAATTTTTCATATTTTATTCTTTAAATTTAAGAGTTGTATCTGTCATTGATTCTATCATAGCAAGAGATTCCACACGTATTCCTTTTTCGCGGATTCTGTCTCCGCCGCCCTGGAACCATTTTTCAATAACAATGCCAACCCCCTCAAGAGACGCTCCCGACTGATTTATAATATCTATAAGTCCCTCAAGTGCACAGCCGTTAGCCATAAAATCATCTATAACAAGAACTTTGTCATCGGATGACAAAAATTCTTTTGAAACGATTACATCATATATTCTGCCGTGAGTATAAGATTTAACTTTGGAGGTAAAAACCTCTCCGGCAATATTTTTTGTCTGATTCTTCTTTGCAAATACAAGAGGAACATCAAACGCCTGTGCTACCATGCATGCAATACCGATACCGGATGCTTCAACTGTTAAAATTTTGTTGATTTTAGTATCTGCAAATCTTATTTTGAACTCGTCGCCAATTTCTTTCAGCAGACGAATGTCCATTCGATGATTTAAAAAACTGTCAACCTTTAAAACATTTCCCGGTTTAACTTTGCCGTCTTTAAGTATTCTGTCTTTTAAAATCTGCACAGCGTTCCCTCCTGTTTTTTGCTAATTATAAAGTCCGTATTTTCTTTTCAGCTTCAGTATCTTTTTGACACTTTCATCAATTCTTTCTTCTGAAATCCTGCCGTCATTTACAGCTTTTAAAACACCCTCAACCGCAACAGAAAGACTTTTAGGCATAAGAACTATATCAACTCCGGCGTTTATTGCCCGAACCGACAGTTCACCCGACCCATAAAGAGTTGAAACAGCGCCCATCGCCATACTATCGGTAATAACCACCCCGTCAAACCCAAGCTCCTGTTTCAGATAGTCTGTTACAACCGCTTCGGACAAAGTGGCGGGATTTTTATCGTCAATATCTTTTATCACGAGATGGCCTATCATAACCATATCTGCACCGGCGGTTATTCCTGCCTGAAACGGAAGAATTTCCTGAAAATTCAGTTCCGTTTTTGTTTTTGAAACATAGGCAAGTGCATTATGGGTATCAACAAAGGTATCTCCATGACCGGGAAAGTGTTTGAGTGTGCACATCACTCCCCCATCGTGAAAACCTTTCACTGCCGCAGAAACAAGACTTGCACTTTCAGAAAAATCGTCACTGTAAGCTCTTTCGCCTATAACAGTATTGTTTTTGTTGGACCAGACATCTGCAACGGGTGCAAAATCGAGATTAAACCCAAGTTTTTTCATTTCTTCTGCAATGGTTTTTGCATTTTTATAGGCAATTTCTTCCCCTTCGTTTCTATATGCATACATACTCTCAAGCAAAGGAAAACCAACATTTTCTTTAAGTCTTGCGACCTTTCCTCCCTCTTGGTCAACAGACAAAAACATTGGAATTTCCCCAAGCTTTGACATATCCGAAAGCATTTGTTTCAGCTGTGTGCGCGAGCCCACATTCGACGCAAAACATATAATTCCACCTACCGGATAATCTTCCAGTCCGGATTTGAAAGCCTGTGAAACCTTTTGGACAGTCTCTCCCATGCTCAAGCTCTCAGGTGCAACAATAAACATCTGACATACTTTTTCGTTTAACGTCATATTTTCAATGATTGCCAAAATTTCTTTTTCTTCTTTTTGCTCCGGAGTTTCTTCGTCTACGGAAATATCACTGCCATCATTAAAATCATTGTTTTGTAATTTCAGGTTTGTTTGAAAGACCAACAAAACTGCTATTACAACAAGCAAAACCACAAAAAATATTTTTTTCATATTAGTCTTCATACTCAATTACATAGCCCATTTTACCGCGATATGTATCAGCATAGGGGCTGTTTATCAAATCGTTTCTCTGGTCGTTCCAGGACCACGCTCCATTTATTTTCCAAAGCATAAGATAAAATTCCGATTCTCCGTCACCGGTGTTGTCAAACCTTGAAGGTTCGTTTTTAAACCAGTTCTGATAACTGAATGGTTCGCCTGTAACCCAGTGGCCAACTGCCGACCCACTGTACGAGTTGGTTGTGTAGCCGCCAATCCAAAGTCTATCTATTCCTGAAGCCTCTGCAATTGCTTTTATCTTATTTTCCTCGTCCTTGCTTGTGATGGTTGCAAGATGTCCGCCCTTCTGGGTACATTCTCTGTTTGCCTCTTCCCAACTTATATCGGCTTTAATGATTTCATACCTTGACGAATGGTCTGCAACTTCTATAGGAGTGACAGGAACAAAGTTTTTGTCGCAGCGTGCACGGTATCCATTGCCGCTTAATCTGACAACAATTCTTCTTTCCTTGTTCTGATTTGCCAAGTCGTCACTTCTGTATGTAACCTGGTACATGTTTTTCTGTTCTCTGTAGATATCGTTGTATACAGAACTCATAGAAGCCACGTCATCAATATGGTGATATGTACCTCCGGTGCTATCTGCAATTTTTCTGAGTTCATATTCATCGGTGTCATGCCCCACACCAATTATGTAAATCGGCACACTTTTTGATTTTGCAATATTTATAACATCATTTACTCTGTTTACGCTTTCATTGTCCTGACCATCTGTAAACGCAATAACACATCTTGCACCATTCTGCCCACTCGAATTGTAAATTGCTTTAACAATTCCATCGTAACAAGCAGTAAGACCGTAAGGATGCATACTGTTTACACCATTGGTGAGGTAGTCCTTGTTGTTTGTAAATGTGCACATTTGCATAACGTATGTATCAAAGGATATAATCTCTGCTTTGTCCCCTGAACTAAACTGCATTTTTGACAAAAATGTGTTTGTTGCTCTTTTGATTTTATCCATATCAGAACTGCTGATGCTTCCACTTTTGTCAATTGCAAGACTAACATTAAGTGCATATTTACCGTCAAGTTTTGCAGCTGAAATAACATCTCTTTCAAGAAAATCGTTAACATCAAGATATTCTTTGATATTAAATGATTTTGCAGTTAAATTTTCTATAGGATTTCCGTTTTGGTCAACAACTTTAAAATAGAGTGCTATTTCCGGATATGCCGTTACATTTGAAGTTATAAATTCAATTCTTGCGTCGATCACATCTGATGAAACAAAAGAAAACGGCAGCCCGAAATTAACATCTTCATAACATGAAAAAATAATATTACTGTTAACAGTTTCACCACCGTAAACTGTTTCGTCACAATATGTAAGGAAATAGTTGTCTCCGTTACGGTAAAACTCCATAATATCAAGCGGCATTATGCCATAAGAATCCTTGGAATATGATACAGTAAAGTCTTCTTTTTTATATTCTCTTTTTC
>JAZSKF010000160.1:0-3607 GCA_045534715.1 Clostridia bacterium
CTTAGTTTGTATAATTATCAAAATATCCCTGAACAAGAACAACAGGCGTCCCCTTGTCTCCCGAGCCGCTTGTAAGGTCGCAAAGCGAACCTATAAGGTCGGTGAATTGACGTGGTGTTGTTCCCTGTGCCGCCATATTTCCCACAAGGTTGTCCCCTTTTGCTTTAATACTTTCGGAAATAGCTTTTTTAAGCTCGTCACCCTTAAGGTCTTTATAGTCGTTATCTGCAAGATATTTAAGTTTGAGTTCGTTAGGTGTTCCAACAAGACCGTCTGTATACGCCGGAGAAACTACCGGGTCTGCAAGCTCCCAGATTTTACCCTGAGGGTCTTTGAATGCACCGTCGCCATATACCATAACTTCCACCTTTTTGCCGGTAGCATCAAACACCTTTTTCTGAATATCAAACACAAGGTCACGACAGTCGCGCGGGAAAAGTTTTATTTTGTCTTCTGTTGATTTGTTTGAACCTAAAAGACCATATTTTTCGTTATAACCGCTGCCGTTTACCGGTGCATTTAAAATTTCGTCAAGTCCTAAAACCACTTTTGCGCCGGCAGCTTTTAAAATGCGTTTTGTGCGGGCACGGGTGTGGATGTCGCAAGTTAAAACACAGTCTGTATAATCTAATATTGCTTTTGCCTGATTTGCAAAAACAACTTCAACTTCTGCTCCACATTCACGGATTATGTTTGCATAATATTCAACATAATCAATGCCTGTAAATTCGTGAACAGGTGCACCGAAAACCTCTCTGTATCTTTCAAGAGAAAGAACGTCTGAATAGGGGTTAATTCCCGCCTCATCAATTTTGTCAAGGCTTACAAGCTCGTTTCCAACCTCGTCAGACGGGTAGCTCAGCATGAGAACAATTTTCTCCGCAGCTTTTGCAATACCTCTCAAACAAATTGCAAAACGGTTTCTGGAAAGTATCGGGAAAATTACTCCAATTGTTTTTCCGCCCATCTTATTTTTGATGTCAGCAGCAATATCTTCGACAGAGGCATAGTTGCCCTGCGCTCTTGCAACAATGGATTCTGTAATGGAAATTACATCTTTTTCACGAATGTCAAAACCTTCGCATTCTGCTGCTTCAAGCACGCTGTCTGTAACAATAGCCGCCAGGTCGTCTCCCTCTCTGATTATGGGGCAACGAATTCCTCTGGATACTGTTCCCGTTCTTCTTTCTTTTTCCATAAAACTATCACTTCCTAAAATATATAAGATTAAATTTTAAACTATAATAAAAAACACCTTTATAATATACCACTTTTTTACAAAATATTCAATAGGAAATTAAGATTTTTTTAATTTTTCTGCAAATCTTACCATTTCCATAGCATCAGCAGCATATTTATCTGCACCTATTGCTGAGGCATATTCCTCGGTTAAAACGGCTCCGCCCACAACCACCGGACAGTCCGGTTTTTTCTCTTTCATCAGTTTGATGGTTTCCTCCATAGCGGGAACTGTTGTAGTCATAAGAGCACTCAGTCCCACAATTGCAGCGTTTGATTTTACCGTCTCGCTCACAATAGTTTCAGGGGGCACATCTTTTCCAAGGTCTATAATCTTGTACCCATAATTTTCCATCAGAAGTTTTACAATGTTTTTGCCGATATCGTGGATGTCCCCTTTTACTGTCGCAAGAACAACCGGGCCTTTTTCCGCACTGCTATTTTCTGCAGACATTGAATTTTTTATTTCTTCAAACGCCCATTTAGCTGCCTCGGCGCTCATCAGCAGTTGCGGCAGATAGAGCTTTTTCTGTTCGTAACTTACGCCCACTTTATCAAGTGCCGGAACAATTTTGTTTGCAACTATATCCATAGCATTCATATTTGTTAAAAGGCGTGCAGTTTCAGCTGCGGCATTTTCCTTTAACCCTTTTATAATGCAGCTTTCAAGGTCCTGGGGCACATCTTTTGAAATGCTATCGTTCACCTTTTCGCCAAAAGAATTGGAAAACTCAATATATTCAGCAAAATTTTCATCAAGCCCGGCAAGTGCACAATATGAATAATATGTCCGGAGCATACTGTCTGAATAGGGGTTCATAATAGCACCGGAAAGACCTTTTTGCAGTGCCATAGCAAAAAATGTACTGTTTATGCTGTCCCTTTCGGGCAAGCCGAAAGATATATTCGAAACCCCGAGTGATGTGTGACAACCCATCTCTTTTTTAATTATTTCAAGTGATTTTAAGGTTGTTTCTGCGGCTTTTGCGTCCGCACTCACCGCCATTGCGAGAGTGTCAAATATAATATCTTTTGGAGATATATCATATTTTTTTGCTTCACCAAGTATTTTTTTTGCAATTTCCACTCTGCCTGAAACACTGCTTGGAATTCCGTTTTCGTCAAGCGTGAGCGCAACAACAAGACCGCCATATTTTTTCACAAGCGGGAAAACCTTGTCCATACTTTCTTTTTTGCCGTTAACGGAATTTATCATTGCCTTGCCGTTATATCTGCGCAGAGCTTTTTCCATTGCCTTAACATCCGATGTGTCTATCTGAAGAGGCAGATTTATAACCGCCTGAATTTCGCACACAGCACGGGTCAGCATTTCTTTCTCGTCAATCCCGGGCATACCTACATTAACGTCAAGTATATGTGCGCCCTTTTCCTGCTGGTTTATACCTTCTCTTAAGATATAACCTATATCATTTTCCAGCAGTGCTTCTTTAAATCTCTTCTTTCCTGTAGGATTTATTCTTTCACCTATCAAGACCGGGTTTTTATCAAATATAACAGTATGAGTGTAGGAAGAAACCCATGTGAGATTTTTTTCTGTTATTTCTTTTGCTTTAACGCCTGAAACCGCTTTTGAAAGTGCATTTATATATTCTGGTGTTGTTCCGCAGCATCCGCCCAGAACTCTTGCGCCCGATTCTGCAAGTTTTTTCACTTCCTCCGCAAATTCTTCCGGCAGAACGTCATATCTCGTTTTCCCGTTTTCGTTTTTGGGAAGTCCCGCATTTGGTTTTATAATTACGGGAACTGAAGCACAGTTAAGCATTTTTAAAATTACCTCTGACAGTGCTTTTGGCCCCAGCGAACAATTGGCTCCAACTGCATTTACGCCCATACCTTCCAGCATACATACCATCGCTTCAGGGCTTGCGCCTGTCATAAGTTTTCCGTCTGCCCCATAAGCATTTGAAACAAACACCGGCAAACTGCAGTTTTCTTTTGCTGCAAGAAGTGCTGCTTTTGTTTCGTAGCTGTCGTTCATTGTTTCAATGAACACAAGGTCAGCACCATATTTTGCGCCAAGTTTTATTGTTTTTGCAAAAAGGCTCACTGCCTCTTCAAAATCAAAATCTCCGTAAGGTTTTAAAAGTTTGCCGGACGGTCCGACATCAAGTGCAACAAACTTATTTTGTCTGCCTTTTGAAAGTTCTGCTGCTCTGCGGGCATTTTTCATCGCCGCTTCAATTATTTTTTCAAGCTTTTCTTCCGGAAACTTTAAAAGATTTGCACCAAAAGTGTTGGTACAGACAACATTGCTGCCTGCATCAAAATATGACTTGTGAATATCACAGATAATGTCCGGATGGGACAGATTCCATTCTTCAGGAAACTCGCCGGGTTTAAGCCCTTT
>JAZSKF010000034.1:0-5595 GCA_045534715.1 Clostridia bacterium
AGGCGAAATTCTTTCCATTCTCGGTGAAAACGGCAGTGGTAAAACCACTCTGATGAATATGATTTCGGGTATATACTACCCTGACGACGGTCAGATTTTTATTGATGGCAAGGAAGTTATCATCCGTTCCCCGAAAGATGCATTTGATTATAAAATCGGTATGATACATCAGCATTTTAAGCTTGTTAATGTTTTTTCTGCAGCAGAAAATATCATTCTTGGTCTTGAAGATGATGATAAATTCAATATAAAATCGGCAGCAAAACGTGTCAGTGAAATTGCTGAACGTTATGGTTTTGCGATTGACCCAATGAAAAAAGTTTATGAGATGTCCGTTTCGGAAAAACAGACTGTTGAAATAATCCGCGTGCTCTACAGAGGCGCAGATATTCTCATTCTTGACGAGCCAACTGCTGTTTTGACCCCTCAGGAAACAAAAAAACTGTTTAACGTCCTCCGCCGTATGCGCGACGACGGAAAAACAATCATAATAATCACACACAAACTCCACGAGGTTCTTTCTCTTTCGGACAAGGTTTCTGTTCTGCGCAAAGGCGAATATATCGGCACTGTTGTTACTGCCGAAACAAATGAAACAGAGCTTACCGAAATGATGGTTGGCCAGAAAATCACTTTAAATATCCAGCGTGACCTACCGCAGGATACCCAAGACCGCCTTTTAGTTAAACACATTAACTGTGTAGATAGAGAGGGTGTGTCTGTTTTAAACGACATTTCTTTCACTGCACGATCAGGTGAAATTTTAGGCATTGCCGGTATTGCTGGCAGCGGCCAACGCGAGCTTCTTGAAGCAATTGCAGGGCTTCAGCACCTGGCGAGCGGTGAAATTGAATATAATGACCCCAAAACAGGGGCTACCGAAAACTTAAGAGACAAAACCCCCGTTGAAATTCGTGATATGGGTGTCCGACTGGCGTTCGTCCCTGAGGACAGACTTGGCATGGGACTTGTTGGCAATATGGATATCATAGATAATATGATGCTGCGCAGTTACACCAAAGGTCATTCGGTGTTCCTTGAGCGAAAAGAACCTAAAGACCTTGCAGACCAGCTGATTGAACGGCTGGGCATTGTAACTCCGGGAGCAACCACTCCCGTAAGACGCCTTTCGGGCGGAAATGTTCAGAAAGTTCTGGTAGGCCGCGAAATTTCTTCCGCACCCACAGTGCTTATGGCAGCTTATCCGGTACGCGGACTTGACATCAATGCATCTTACACAATATACAATCTTTTAAATGACCAGAAAAGAAAAGGTGTTGCCGTTATTTTTGTGGGCGAAGACCTTGACGTTTTGCTTGAGCTTTGCGACCGCATCATGGTACTCAGCGGTGGCTCTATCAGTGGCATTGTTGATGCAAGAGAGGCAACAAAAGAAGAAATTGGTCTTCTTATGACAAAATCACAAAAGGAGGCGGCTGAAAATGAATAAAACAGAAAAACATAGTTATGTCCACGAGCCGCTTGTTCAGCTTTCAAAAAGAAGTGATATTGTATGGCACAAATCCTGGGGTGCACGCGGCATTTCCATTTTGCTCGCACTTTTGCTGTGCGGTTTTATAATTGTACTTTTAACCGGCTACAATCCCCTTCAGGTTTATGTTGAAATGTTCAAAGGCTCCTTTGGTTCTTCCAGAAAAATTTGGAATATGTTCCAGGAGCTTGCTATGCTGCTTTGTATTTCCCTTGCGGTTACTCCCGCATTTAAAATGAAATTCTGGAACATTGGTGCAGAAGGTCAGACTCTTATAGGCGGACTTGCTGCAGCAGCTTGTATGATATATTTCGGAGAAAAACTTCCCGCTTATTTAATCCTGCCGCTTACAGCCTTTGCAAGTATTGCTGCCGGACTTATCTGGGGTGTTATTCCGGCATATTTCAAATCAAAGTTTGACACAAACGAGACTCTGTTCACATTGATGATGAACTATGTTGCAATGCAGCTTGTTTCCTATTTTGTTATACTTTGGGAAAACCCGAAAAATTCAAGCAACGTCGGAATCATTAACATGAACTCCCACGGCGGCTGGCTGCCCGTTTTGTTCGACCAGAAATATCTGCTCAATATTATAGTGGTAACCCTTTTAACCATACTTGTGTATATTTACCTTAAATACAGTAAACAGGGTTATGAAATCTCGGTTGTCGGCGAAAGCCAGAATACAGCCAGATACATAGGAATAAATGTTAAAAAAGTTATTATCCGCACTATGGCCATTTCAGGCGCCCTCTGCGGCATTGCGGGATTCCTTTTAGTCGCGGGTACAGACCACACAATAAACACCGCCATTGTAGGCGGAATGGGTTTTACCGCCATTATGGTATCCTGGCTTGCAAAGTTTAACCCCGGTTTTATGGTGCTCACCTCTTTTTTAATTGTATTTCTTGACAGGGCTGCGGGACAAATTGCAACTGCTTTCCAGCATAACGAAAGTATTGCTGATATCATCACCGGTATAATTTTGTTCTTTATAATTGGCAGCGAATTCTTTGTTCAGTATAAACTGACTTTCAGAAAAGAACATAAGGAGGAGACAAAATAATGTTTGCAACTATTATAAACAAAGCAATCGTTCAGGGTATTCCGCTCCTCTTTGGTTCAACCGGTGAAATAATCACCGAAAAATCAGGCAACTTAAACCTTGGTATCCCGGGTATTATGTACGTTGGCGGAAGCGCAGGAATAATCGGTGCTTACCTCTACGAAAGAGCAGTAGATGTTCCGAATCCTGCTTTATGCATCATAATTCCTCTTTTATGCTCACTTATAGGTTCGGGACTTTTAGCACTCATCTACAGCTTTTTAACAATTACACTCCGCGCTAATCAGAATGTAACCGGTCTTGCTCTTACCACCTTTGGTGTGGGCTTTGGTGACTTTTTTGGTGGTTCTCTCACTCAGCTTGTAGGAAACGGCGGTAACATCTCGGTTAAAGCAAGTGCAGACTGTTTCAAGGTTACTCTGCCCTTTGCAAAAAGCTTGGGCTGGTTTGGAGAAATTTTCCTAAATTATGGTTTTCTCGTTTATCTGGCAATTATCATTGCCGTTATAGCCACCTGGGTTTTAACCCGCACCCGCACAGGGCTTCACCTTCGTGCAGTTGGCGAAAACCCCGCAACAGCGGACGCAGCAGGCATAAATGTTACAAAATATAAATATCTTGCCACCGTAATCGGCGGTATGATAGCAGGACTCGGCGGTCTTTATTTCATTATGGACTATACCGGTGGCTCCTGGACAAACGGCGGTTTCGGTGACCGTGGCTGGCTTGCCATTGCGCTTGTAATTTTTGCGCTCTGGAAACCAAGTTTAAGCATTTTAGGTTCCATAATCTTTGGCGGTCTTTATATTGCTTACAACTACATTTCGGGAATCAGCAGAAGTTCAGTTGCTCTATTTAATATGCTGCCCTATCTGGTAACCATCATCGTGCTCATCATAACAAGCATTCGGAATAAAAAAGAAAATCAGCCTCCGCAAAGTCTCGGACTACCCTATTTCAGAGAAGAAAGATAAAAAAGATTCCCGGTTCTGTTTGAACCGGGAATCTTTTTATTTAAAAAGTTATTTCTATTGTTCCTTTTTCAGGAAGGTCAAAACAAACCTTGCCATCCTGATTTTTAAAGTTAAGTTTTGTTCCGCTTGCCACTATTTCTTTTGGGTTTTTGTTTAATGTAAGTTCAACATCATTCGTCTTATAATCTGCCTGAAGAACAAGCTTTTCACCTACTGTTTCAGCACTGTTTATCCTGATGTTTGCATCATAAAGCTGAATGCCATTTTCAGCGCTGACCGCTAAAAGTCTGCTTCCGTGCGCCTCGAGACTTGTTTTGAATTTCCCTGACAGTTTAAATGTTTCACCACTCCACACATCAGTCAAAATATAGTTGCCTTCTTCAAGTCCAAGGTCTTTTGCAGTAAATTCAAGTGTTTTTTCTTCATCATAAATATTGAATAAACCAACCGTACGAACAGGCATAGCCTTGCTGTTTCCCACTTTTGAGAAATGCGGCGTTTTAAAATAAATAATTTCCGGAACCGAATATTTTTTCGAGCGATAATCATATTTTACAAAATAAATATCCTGACCATTATTGGGGTTGCAAACTGCTTTTTTAAGCAATTTAATCGCATTTTTATCCTGAACTTCGCTGAGTTTTCCGGCAATCTCCACCATGGAATGGGTAACAAGACAGTAGTTTATGCAGAACATTTTATCTACCGGATTAAGTCCGGGTAAAATTCCTATAGAGTCACTGTTAGGCACACACATATCGCCTGTATGAGTTGCAAAGCAAGCCATTCCCCATTGGAAATTTGTCTTGACATAATCCCAGTTTCCGCCGGCAACGTCTATTCCATACCTATAGTTTGTAATAAACTCTCCCAAAAACGGATTACCCATACAAAGGTCGCATGCACTCTGCAAATAGCCGTCCGCAGGCAGATATTTTCTTAAAAGGCCAAGGAACCACCGTCTGTATTCATAACCCGACCTTGTTTTATTTTTATATAAATCATGGCTATCCTCAAATGCATAGCTCCAAAAATCAAGCTTAAGAGATTCGAATCCGTAATCTATGCAAAAAGTTTTAATAGCTTCTTCCATATAATCACGTACTTCAGGGATGCTAACGTCAAGAGGAGCCGTACCTGTGGTGCGATAGTCGTAATTTATAAACCAATCGGGTCTTTCAGTATATATTTTAGATTTTTTTGGACAAAAACCGCCAATCCAGACAGCAGGTCTTTGACCCAGCTCGCGAACTTTGTCAGAATAATGTCTAAGACCATTTGGAAACTTGTTTTTATCAATTCCCTCTTCGCCCTCAAACGGAACACCAAGACCATGAGAAACATCATTGAATGCTGCATTATATCCATCATCAAGCTGCACCCACTTTACTGTTGGGAAATTATCCTTTAAAAAGCTTGCTTCTTTCACCAGCGATTCCTCTGTAATGTTGCGGAAAACACCATCGTTCCATGAACCCCATACAACGTTGTCACGATTTATGTCAGTTCTGCCATAGGAAACCGGCAGTTTTTTTCTAAGAACTGCTGTGTAACCTTCGAAAATCTTTTCAATATCATCTGCTTCATCCGTTCTGCCAAGATACCACTCATCAACAAGTTTTCTTCCCGGCTCGGTTTCAAGTGCATCAATATTTTTAAAGGAAGATAAAATCTTAAGAGTAGCCTTATCATCCTCATGTCCTACAAGATAATTATGGAAAAAAACATCTTGCTTTAATGTACCGTGAACAAGACCTGTTTTTACATTATAGTTACTTATCAGGATTGCAGGAAATGGCTGATAGGGACTTGCACCTATTCTCTCAGATACAACTCCGGGGTCTGCCCAGCGATTACCCGCCTGAACATCAAAATTTGAGTCTTTAGCATCCTCCGCTGTACGCTTGTAATCTATCGGAAAAGTCATAACCTCATATATTCTTGGATTTTCGTTGTGATAAAAATAGTCATCAATGGGTTTTTCACCAAAGGTAATGCCGGAAATTTCAAAACCTAACTCCTCAATAAAAAAGCTTTTGTTGCTATTGTTTTCTACAACA
>JAZSKF010000208.1:0-4672 GCA_045534715.1 Clostridia bacterium
TTTAAATGCAAAAAGAGAAAAGGTTTATGCGGAAATTCCGGAAATTAAAGCAATTGAAAAAGAAATTTCCACCGAGGGTATAAAGCTTGCAATGGATTCACTTAAAGGCACAAGTGAAGGCTGTGAAAATAAAATAAAATCACTTGCACAAAAGAGAGATTCGCTGCTTTTGCAACATGGTTTTTCTTTAGATTATTTAAACGATGTTTATGAATGTAACATCTGCAGGGATACAGGTTACACAGATGGCAAAATGTGCGATTGTATGAAAAAAGAATTTCAAAAACAGTCTATTTCTGATTCAAACATTGCACCGGCTCTTCTGAAGATATCCCTTAATGATTTTGACATAAGTTACTATTCGGACGAGAAAGATAAAGATGGCAATATTCCGCGCATGCAGATGCTCTACATTCTTGATAAATGCACGGAATTCATTGAAAATTTTGACGGATTAAACAGTAAGAACCTTTTATTTATCGGTAATCCCGGACTTGGTAAAACTTTTCTGTCTTCTGCCATTGCAAGGGAAATTATAGATAAAGGTTTTTGCGTTGTTTACTACAGTGCAAAACAGCTTCTATCTATGATAACTGATTATGATTTTGGCAGAATTCCAGAAAAAAGAGAAAACTATGATATTGTATTTAATTCTGACTTGCTTATAATTGACGATTTGGGATCAGAACAACAAACTGCTCAGTCGGCAGCATCTTTGTTTGATGTGATAAATACACGGTTACTCAATGGTAAAAGCATCATTATAAACACGAATCTGGCAGCAAAAGATTTGCAAACAGCATACTCGGACAGAATTTTTTCAAGGCTCACCGAATTTGAAATTTTAAAGTTTATCGGTACTGACATTAGAAAAATGAAATTAAGCAAATAATATTGAAACGGATTTGTGACCGACATAAAATAATAAATTCAGTTATGAATATATTTTTAAACACATGAGAATTCTATAAAGTACAGTAATTTTCTTTTAAACAAGGAGAAAAAATTGATTTACACTTTAAAAAACGGTAATTTCTTATGTGAAGTTGACTCGTTGGGCGCACAGCTTGTTTCATTTAAAGACAAAGAAGATATTGAATATATCTGGCAGAGAAAAACTCCTTTCTGGCAAAAATGTTCACCTGTACTTTTTCCTATTGTCGGAAGGCCTCTTAATAACGTTATAACTGTCGACGGCAAGGATTATCCAATGGAATTACATGGCTTTACAACAAAGTATGATTTCTTGGTTGCGGAACAAACAGATAAAATGCTTTCGCTTTATATTTCAGACAGCGAGAAGACAAAAATAAGCTATCCCTACAGTTTCAAACTTTTTGTTAACTTTTATCTTGATGATAATGGCGTTAAAACTGAATTTGTTGTTAAAAACACCGATGATAAAGAGATATTTTTCGGTATAGGCGGTCATCCGGGAATAAATTGCCCGCTTGTTGCCGGCGAGAAGTTTGAGGATTATTTCATTGAATTTGATGAGGAATATCAACTAAATACACTTGTTTGCAACGAAGAAGTTATGATTATGCCGTCTACGGAGAAAATTCCTATAATGGGGAAAATTCTCTCTCTTGAAAGAAATCTTTTTTCAAAAGACGCTGTGATAATTGAAAATCCGCCTTTTAATAAACTGAAAGTTTGCAGCAGAAAAAGCGGAAAAGGCATAGAATTTCTTTTTGAAAATTTTACTTCCTTTGCAATATGGTCGCAATACCCCGAGGAATCTACTTTCATTTGTCTGGAACCATGGAACAGTATGGGCAAAAGAGCAGACGAGGGAACAGACCTTAAGCTAAAAAAAGATATTGTACGACTTAAAAAAGACGGTTTATTTTCCTGCAGTTATACAATCAACCCAATAAAATAAAAAAACTCACAGCTGTGGCTGTGAGTTTTTTTATTTTAACATTCCTATAAGTGCCATTCTTCCTGTATCCGCACCACATCCTCTGTGCGAGAAAAAAATATCTTTGTTACATTTTGTGCACATTTTAAGTATTGAAATGTTTTCCGGTTTTACTCCACATCTTTCAAGGATTATTTTATTTGCGTTTTGTAAATCAATATATGTGGAATTGCCGAATATTTTAATACACTCCTTTAAATTTGCTTTTTCAAATTCTTTTTTTGTATCTTCGCTTACGTTAAAACAGCAAGGACCTATAGAGGGACCTATTGCCGCAAAAACATCTTCGGAATTTGATGAAAAGTTTTCTTTCATAACAGATAGTGCGTTTTCTGCTATTTTTTCAACAGTTCCGCGCCAACCGGCATGAACCACGCCTAAAACGACCTTTTCTGTATCAAAAAGCAGAATGGGCACACAATCAGCGAAAAAGATAGCAATGGGAAGATTTTTTACGTTTGTTACAAGACCATCGGTATCCTTTATGTCCGAAGAAGTAAACATGGGTTTTCCTGAATCTTCTTCGGTTACTATACGGATATTTTTTGTATGAGTTTGTTGTGCAAGAACACATTTTTCAAAAGGAATATTTTCGCAGGAACATAACCTTTTATAATTTTCAATTGTATCAGAAAAAGTTCCTCTTGACGGGCTTAAATTCATTGAAAATAAATCGCCGCTACTAACACCGCCAAGGCGAGTGGAAAAAATATGACTTACTTTATCTGTTTTGCAAATCTTTTTATCACAAAAATACGAAATGCCACCTTTTTTCTTTAAAAAAAATTCCATATTCAATCACACAACTTTGATAAAATTTCGTTGGATCTGTCAATAAACATACTCATTCGTTCCCCGGAAAGAGGACGATTTGCCAATGTTGCTATATCATATATATAATTCGAAACAAGATAGTTAAAATCGTCATTATTGCTTTTTGCAAGCTTTGAAATAATTGGACTTTCAAGGTTTAATATAAGACTAATATCTTCCTGTAGGTCTCCTATTTTACCGGTGATAAGTGCACTCATTTCCTGCATACGACGAGATTCTTCCGACAACACCATAACTGCCGGAAGCTTTGTGTTTTTAAGACGAGAACATTCAACTTTTAAACTTTCATCACCGATTTTTTCTTTGAATTTTGCAATTAAAGCGTTGTTTTCTGTTGTTTTTTCTGTGTCACCAATAGAAGAGTCAATTCTTTTAAACTTTATGTCTCTGTTCTTGAATTCTGCAAAACTTATAAAATGTGTGTCAATGGCATAGGGGAGAATAACCACTGGAATATTGTCCTTTTTGAACATTTCAATATACTGTGCCTGACTCTGCGGATTAGAAGTATAATAAACAGTTTTGTCTTCTTTTCCTTCAAAATATTCTGAAAGTGTAACAAAATTTTCGTCTGTTGTTCTATACAAAACAATGTTGTTTATTTTTTCATAAAAGTTTTCATCCCGCATGCAACCATATTTTACAAACGGAGAAATATCGTCCCAGTATTTTTCAAGATTGTCACGGTCGGTATTAAACATTCCCAAAAGTTTATCGGAAACTTTTTTTGTTATGTGAGAAGAAACCTTGTTTACATACCCGTCATTCTGCAAAAAGCTTCTTGAAACGTTAAGAGGAAGGTCGGGACAATCTAGACAACCTTTCAAAAGCAGTAGATATTCAGGTATAACTTCTTTAATGTTGTCAGCAACAAAAACCTGATTATTATAGAGTTTAATCTGACCTTCAAGGCTGCTTGCTTCGTGTTTTAATTTTGGAAAATATAATATACCTTTAAGATTAAACGGATAGTCTACATTTAAATGGATCCAGAAAAGGGGAGGCTCAAAATCCATAAACAACGTATGGTAGAAGTTAATATACTCTTCGTCGCTACATTCTGAAGGGTTTTTAAGCCAAAGAGGCGTCTTATCGTTAAAAGGTTTTAAATCTTCTTTTTGTTCCTCTTCATTTATTATATATATGTCTGCGGGTAAAAAATAACAATATTTACGCAAAATTTCAGATACTTTTGCATATTCAAGAAAATCGTTGTTTTCTTCGTTTATATGCAGAATAATATCTGTTCCGCGAGAAGATTTTGTTCCGTCCTCGATATCATATTCTGTTCCACCATCACAGCTCCAATGTGCCGGTTTTGCACCATCTTCATAAGACAAGCTGTCAATTTCAACCTTGTCTGCAACCATAAACGCAGAATAGAATCCAAGCCCGAAATGACCGATAATTGTATTATCAGAATCGCCTTTATACTTTTGCAAAAATTCTTCAGCACCAGAAAAAGCAACCTGTGCAATATATTTTTCAATTTCATCAGCAGTCATACCTATACCGTTGTCTGAAAAAATAAGTTTTCTGTTTTTCTTATCAACAGTAACTTTAACTGCAAAATCATCAGATTTGCCCAGATGCTTTAATTTTGCAATTGCATCACAACCGTTTGATACAAGTTCACGAATAAATATGTCTTTATCAGAATAGAGCCATTTTTTTATAACAGGCAGAATATTTTCTGTATTAACTGAGATATTTCCTTTAGACATGAATTTTTCCTCCGTAATTTTAGTTTATAATATATTCTAACTCTATAAAATGGCAAAGTCAAGTAAATTAAATTTTAGAAACAAATTTACACACCTAGTTCAATTTTATTGAACTATAATAATTTAATATAACTAAAGGCGAGAGTACAAATTCTTGTGCGTATTATTTATTCCAGCTGTTAAAAAATAA
>JAZSKF010000234.1:0-2799 GCA_045534715.1 Clostridia bacterium
CCCAGTTGTCTTCCTAAGACCGCTTGGCCTCCGACTTAGCTTGACAAAAAATTGTTCGGTGTTTTTAAACATAAAGTAACAAGAAAAAATTCAAAACTTCTTCGTGGTTATGACGATGTTTTTTATGCTCCGCATTCAAGATATACTTCGGTTCGAAAAGAAGATATGCTCACCGCAAAGTTACGCATCTATGCAGAAAGCGAAGAAGCCGGCGTTTACATAGCAGGTTCAAAAGGCGGAAAACAGTTTTTTGTTACCGGCCATTCGGAATATGACCCGGACACTCTGCACAACGAATATGTCCGTGATATTGAAAAAGGTCTTGACATCGAGGTGCCTAAAAATTATTATCCAAATGACAACCCCAAAAAATCTCCCAATGTGGTATGGCGCAGCCACGCAAGTCTGCTCTTTTCAAACTGGCTGAACTATTATGTATATCAGTCAACACCGTTTGACATAACAAAAGTAAAATAAAAAATTATCGCAGCATCATTATCAAAATGATGCTGCGATTTTTAATGAGTAATCCTGTAAGCCGGGTTCTGTTTTTCAGACAGTTATCTATCTACGCTGTACATTGCTGCACAGCTTAAGCCATGTGTAGGGAATCGTCGGGCCGACTTAATTTCCCCGATGTTGCTCCAGGTGGGGTTTACATCGCAATGCAGTTACCTGCAAAGCGGGTGAGCTCTTACCTCGCCTTTCCATCCTTACCATGAAACTCATGTCGGTATCTCTCTGTTGCACTTTCCTTAGAGTCGCCTCCACCGGACGTTATCCGGCACCCTTGCCCTATGGAGCCCGGACTTTCCTCACGCGCGAAAATCGCGCCCGCAACTGTCCAAATTACTCAATTATCATCTGTTTCTTCCTCATCATCGCGGGGCAATATTTCCACAATAACAGAGGTTACTCTGTTATCTTCAACCCCCTCAATAGTGATTTTGAGGTTTTCATATGTGAACCAATCTCCCACTTCGGGAATTTTGTCCAGAATTTCGCCAATCCATCCGCTGACAGTGTTGTATCTGCTGTCAATAGGTTCTCCGTCAAATTCAAGCTCGTCCAGCATATCATCGGTATCCATATTGCCGTCCACTTTGAATTTGTTGTCGGAAATTTTCTGGGCAAGCTGAACAACCTCGTCATGCTCGTCCCATATTTCGCCCACAAGCTCTTCCAAAATGTCTTCCATTGTAACAATTCCTGCTGTTCCGCCATACTGGTCGGTTACAACTGCAAGCTGTATCTTGTCTTTCTGCATAAGTGAAAGAGCAGTGGAAATTTTAAGCGTGTCGGGAAAAAAGGTCGCTTCCTGCATAATTTCGCTAATCTGGACTGTGCCTTTTTCCACCAGTTCAGACAGAAAATCTTTTGCATTTATAATTCCTACAATGTTATCGACAGACTCTTTATAGACAGGTATTCTTGTGTATTTTTCCGCCAGAATTTTTTCTTTAATCTTTTTAGCACTGCTTTTAATATCAACTGCAACCATGTTAACACGCGGTGTGAGCACCTCGCCCACTTCTATATCGTCGAAATCAAGTGCACTTTGTGCAAGTTCACATTCTCCCTCTTCCAAAACTCCTTCATCCTGCACCTCTTCCATAATAACTTTAAGTTCATCTTCGGTATAGGACGGCTTTTTGTCATCTTCCTCCTGTTTTGAAACTACCATTTTAAACCCGGAGAAGATATATGATATGGGATAAAAAATTTTAACCGCAACACCTATAGGCTTTGCCCATGAAATAACCAGCTTCTCCGCATATGTTTTTGCAAGGCTTTTTGGCAGAATTTCGCCAAAAGCAAGAAGCAGAACTGTCATTGCAACAGTAGCAATAACTGCACCGTGTTCTTTCCAGATGGATGTTGCTGCTACTGTGGCAATTGATGTTGCCGCGATGTTTACAATGTTGTTACCCACCAAAATACTTGAAATACTTTTATCAAAATTTTCAACAAGTTTAAGTGCACGTTTCGCTTTTTTATCGCCATCTTCGGCTTTTGCTTTGATTTTCAGGCGGTTGGCTCCGGTAACTGCCGTTTCAGACGCCGAAAAGAAAGCTGAGAATGCAATTAAAATAATTATGCTGAGTATACTAAACCCCGTACTGTCCAAACTAAAACCACACTCCAAAAAAATTTCAAATTAAAATATGTAAATATATTATACACAATTTTGCCTGTCTTGTCAACTATATAAGAAAGCCGGGCACCAACGGCGTTGGCCCCGGTCTTTTATTATTCTGCTTCGAACACATCTTTACCCAGTCCGCAAATTGGGCAAACCCAGTCTTCCGGAACATTCTCCCACGCCGTTCCCGGAGCAACGCCGTTTTCGGGATCGCCTTCTGTAGGGTCATATACATATCCGCAAGGACATACATATTTTTCCATTTTATTTATCCTCCTCTTATATTTGTATTATTATCAATTGACTTATACTTTTATACTTGGTATAATCTTTATATAGAATTAAGCAAAATATCTCTTGAGTAATCCTTCCAGGCCTTTGCCGTGCCGAGCTTCATCACGAGCCATTTCATGAACTGTATCGTGAATTGCATCCAGACCGTTTTTCTTAGCACAGCTTGCAAGGTCAAATTTGCCCTGTGTTGCACCATATTCACAGTCAACTCTCCATCTTAAGTTGTCTTTTGTTGTAGCTTTCATGTTAGGTTCTAAATCTTCACCAAGAAGCTCTGCAAATTTTGCAGCATGTTCTGCTTCTTCGAAAGCCGCTTTTTCCCAGTAAAGACCAACTTCGGGATAAGTCGGAGGCCAAGCGGT
>JAZSKF010000099.1:0-15808 GCA_045534715.1 Clostridia bacterium
TGTCTTTATAATTGCATCGGGCTTTTCAAGATATTCGGGAAGTTTTTTTAGAGCTTCTGCCCCCAATTCGTGATAATGTCCTTCTTGTATTCCTTCACCACGAATTGCTAAATATAAAGCATCTCGCCTTATTAGAATTCTTCGGTTATTGGCAGGAACCGCTAAGTCAGGATTATCCTCTTTCATTGCATCAATCACAATCTGTGGTGTATAATCCATCACAAGCACAAACGGATGGTTTTTTGCCGCTTCTTTGTATTCTTTGTTGCCAATGGTTTCCATCTTTTCACAAGCATTATCAAACTTTTCTCTGCCTGAAAACTCCACCTTACTTTCCCCTGCAATCTCTGTCTCCTTCACGCCGGCATTCTGCAATACCTGATTTGCATTAACCGCAGACGCAAATGCTTCATCCCAAAGTTTGGATATTTCTTCAAGAGCCTCTTTATAGTCCCTTAAAACCACCGCCTCGGGGGATTTGGAGCTGTACTGTTTTAAAAGGTTGTTAACCCATTTCATGAGGTTTTTAAGCGTAGTTTTAACCTTTTCGGCAAAGGACTGTCTTTCCTTAACGCTCATTTCCTCAAGCAGCTAAAGGTTATCATACAAACTAAATTGTAAAACCCCTGTTCAATACAAGATTGAACAAGGGTTTGCATAATTCATGGTTTTAGTATCTACTTTTATTTTACTACTTCACTTATGTAGGTGCTTTTGTTGTAAAAATATATCTCTTAACCTTTCCCCTTATAAAAAACCTTGAACACCAATATTTCGGCAAGCAGGCAGACGGGCAGTGCTGCAAAGAAGTCGACTGCCGAGTGTTGCTTTATAAACATTGTTGAAAGGCAAATCAAAAGAGCGGCAATGACAACAAATGTTTTAGCGAGTTTTGACACGTCTTTTGCCCGCAGCCAGACCGAAGCTATTCCGATGGAATATGCGCAATGCAGCGACGGACAGACGCCTGTGTTGGTGTCAAATGCATATATGAGACCTACGCAGTCAGTCAGAAAATTTTCTCTGGGAAACACTGCGGGACGCAGGTTCTGGCAGTTGGGATAGATAATATATACAAGCATTGCGCAGACCTGTGTTATTATGATATAGGTCTGCAGTTTTTTAAAGCTGTCAACATCATAAAGAGCAAACCGGACGAGCGAAAAAACTATCAGCCCATACCAGAACACATAAGGCAACAAAAACCATTCACAAAAAGGAATTATATCGTCGAGCGTGCAATGTATTACATGGCATTTTTCTGCCGGAATTAAATTTTCGGTTAAAAAATAGAGAGCAAAATACACCACCCAGCCGAAAAGCAGTTTAAGATGGGAAAATTTTGGGCTATTTAATTTTGAAAGACGGAAGTCTTTGTAATCTACAGTCTGTAACCTCATCACCTTTCCTCCTTCTGCGTGTTTTTGGGATAGAGCCGTTTTGGAATGTTGCGGTAAGGAACAACAGTATGTTCGGGCAAGTTTTTGGCAATATCCGTAATCTCTTTCATCAGACAGTCGCATATACGGCGACGCTCTTCTGCAATGGGCACATCAGCCATAAATTTAACCGCTTTTCCCAGATACATTTTTTTGAGGTTGGGTGCTATATAAAGCGGTATAAAAGAGATTTCTCTGCCCGTACGTTTATGGTAGAGCTTTGCAACATCCACAAACCCTTCCTGAAATTCATAAACAATATTATTGTGTTTTTTGTCCTGTTCAGGAAAAATTACAACATTGTTCCCGTCCTGCAATTTTGCAACCGACTCTTTGAAAGTTCTTAAGATACGGCTATCTCTATAAACAGCAATTGTCCGTGCGTTATTGAAAATAAGCACCGACAGAGGTACAATTATGTAGGCAGCAAGTTTAAAAAACGGGCGCTGCCATTTCGGTTTTCCAGACCAGAAGTCCTGATAGGCATACGTCGGCACTTCTTTAAGTTTCATCATAGGTGCCGCACACCAGGTATAAAAATTGTCGGGGAAAAACAGTTCACAGGCAATGGGCCCGTGAAGCTGTGCGTGATTGCCAACAATAATGCCGGGTTCTGCGGGAATGTTTTCCATTCCCTCTATATTCATTCTTGGATAAACCAGCCATAATAAAAATCTTAAAATTTTAAAAAGTCTTTTTTTCAATGTGTGTCTGCCTTTCTGTATCCTTTTTAACATTTCAATTATAGCAACTATAGCATCTAAAATCAATCTTTCTTTGCATCTTTTTCCCGAAAATTAAATAATTTTGACTTTTTTTTAATATATGATATAATATTTTTAGCAAAACGCAACCTTTCGGGGTTTAAAAAAGTATTAAACATGAAAAAATAAAAAAGGAGAATTATCATGAAAAAAATTACACTTATAATTGCAATTCTGGCACTTGTTGTTCTGGCAGGTTGCGGAAACAAACAAAACGAAACTTCAAACGACGTAAAAGACCCGCAGACATCAGTTACCGTTACTGACGACGCTGAAGAAAATGTTTCTTCCGAAAACAAAGAGGACAAAAAAGAAGACAATAAAAAACAGGAAGAAGAAAAGAAAGAAGAAACAACCAAGGAAGAAGAAAAGAAACCTGAAGAGCTTCCCGCTTCAAAGCCTCAGGCGGATACACGTCCTCTCACTGAAATTATGGCATCTCTCACAAACGGCATAGAAGACCTCCCTGCTTGTATGGAAGCACCTCTCGATGAGGAAAACTTCACTTTCCTTTCTTTTGGCGACTACATTGAAGGCGCAGAAGGTCTTGCTAGCGAAGCTATGATTAACGCAGTTGCACACTCTGTTGTGCTTGTTCGTCTCCCCGAAGGTTCTGACGTTGCCGCTTTCGCTGCACAGGTTAAAGCAAATGCCAACCCTCGAAAATGGGTTTGTGTTGAGGCTGAAAAGGTGAGCGTTGTAACAAAAGGCAACCTTGTTCTGCTCGCTATGTCAAGAGAAGCTACTGTTGATGCCATAGTTGCAAACTTCAACAAATAATAAAAACAGCGAGGTATAACCTATGCTTTTTTCAGGCATAACCTTTTTGTACTTTTTTCTGCCGGTTGCAGCAATTTACTTTTTGCTGCCCGGCAGATTTAAAAATGCTTTTTTACTTATAATAAGTCTGCTTTTCTACTTTTTCGGCGAACCAATATATATTTCCCTGCTGCTTTTTTCTTCTGTTTCCGACTGGCTGCACGGACTGTATATCGAAAAACGCCGTGGTACAAAGCAGGCTAAATTTGCGCTTGTTTCCGCAGTTGTTATAAACATTGCGTTGCTCGTCGTATTTAAGTATACCGACTTTTTCATTTCCACAATAAACACCATCTTTTCGGCAAATATTCCCCTCACGGGAATTGAACTTCCAATCGGTATAAGTTTCTTCACATTCCAGACCATGAGCTATTCCATTGATGTTTATCGTGGAGATGCCCACGCGGAGAAAAACATTGCAAGCTTTGCAACCTATGTCTGTCTTTTCCCGCAGCTTATCGCCGGACCCATCGTGCGATATACCGATGTTGCAAAAGAACTTGACCACCGCACCGTCACTATTCATAATGTGTCAGACGGGATTTTGCGGTTTTGTGTGGGACTTGGAAAAAAAGTTTTAATTGCAAACCTTTTGGGCGAGCTTTGCTCAAACTTTGCGGCAGCCGACGAGAAAAGCATACTCTTTTACTGGGTAAACGCCATTTCTTTCTCTCTGCAGATTTATTTTGATTTTTCCGGCTACAGCGATATGGCGATCGGTCTTGGAAAAATGTTTGGATTTAATTTCCCGGAAAACTTTAATTATCCTTTCATTTCACGTTCCATAACAGAATTCTGGAGAAGATGGCACATGACTCTTGGAACATGGTTCAGGGATTATGTCTATATTCCCCTTGGCGGCAACCGGGTTTCAACGGGAAAATGGCTCCGCAACATTGCGGTTGTCTGGCTTCTCACCGGTTTCTGGCACGGTGCACAGTGGAATTTTGTTATCTGGGGTGTATTTTTCGGAATTATGCTCATTTTAGAAAAGCTTTGGATTTCAAAGCTTCTTTCAAAACTTCCACGGGCGATAGAGCATATATACACTTGTTTTATTGTGCTCATAAGCTTTGTTATTTTCAGCTCCGACACAGGAATAAGCTTTTTCACCAATTTAAAAGCAATGTTTGGCGGCAGCTCTCTGCCTTTTGTAAATGAGGTTACACTTTACAACATAAAAAGCTTCTGCGGCATTCTGGCGGTTGCTTTAATCGGAGCAACTCCTCTGCCCAAAAAAATCTGGGAAAGGGTTACAAAACGGACCGGCTTTATTGTTTGCCCGATAGGTGCTGTGCTTTTGCTTGTGGTTTCTACTGCTTTTATAGTGAACGGCTCCTTTAATCCGTTTTTGTATTTCAGGTTTTAAGTATGAACAGATTAAAATCAGTTTTAACAATTATATTGTTCTGCACCGTTCTTTTTGGTGTTTGCGGCATGTATTTTCTTTTGCCGAACAAGGACTTTTCTTTTGCCGAACGCAGAAAACTTGCACGTTTTCCCGAACTTTCGGCTGCATCTGTTTTTGAAAGTGAATTTTCCGGCAAGCTGGAAGACTATCTTTTAGATCATATTCCGTTTCGCGAAAGCTTCAGACGTATTAACGCCGTGACCCGAACCTCTGTTTTGGGACAAAAAGACGTTAATGGTCTGTGGCTTGAAAAAGGGCACATTTTTAAATATGACGGCCCGCTTCAGCCCAAACAAGCAGAATATGGTGCAAAACTTATTGAAAAATTAGCCAAAGAAATGTTTGACGGCAAAAATGTGTATTATTCTGTAATTCCTGATAAAAATTATTATCTGACAGGGTCGGACCATCCTCGGTTTGAGTATGAAAAGCTAAAGGACATTCTGGTGGAAAACATTTTTTCCGCAACATATATCAACATTTTTGACACACTTTCTCTTGAGTCATATTATAAAACAGATTCCCACTGGTCGCAGGAGAAAATTTTGCCAACGGCAAATAAGTTGCTTGGCGGCATGGGTATGCCTCCTGCCAATGAAAAGGATTTCACTCTCAAGAGCTTATCGCCATTTTACGGCGTATATTCGGGGCAGGCAGCACTCACCTCTTCTTCCGATGTCATAAACTATCTTTCAAGCGACTATACTGATAGTGCAAAAGTTTACGGAATTGACAAAGAAACGCTTAAAAATGTATTTGGAGTGGAAGATACTCTCGTCCCCACAGTATATGCGCCCGAAAAGCTTTCCGGTACAGACGGGTACGACATTTTCCTTTCGGGAGCCCAGCCCATAGTTGTAATGGAATGTAAAAATGCAAAAACAGACCGTGAGCTAATACTGCTGCGTGATTCCTACGGTTCAAGCATTTCTCCTTTGATGTTAGGAGCCTACTCTAAAATCACATTGGTTGACTTAAGGTATATTCCCTCTGCCATCATATCTGATTACATTGATATCGAAAGTGCAGACGATGTGTTGTTCCTTTATTCAACCTCGCTTTTAAACAGCTCTATGCTTATGAAATAATTGGCACATATTCCTTGACATTATTCGCGGTTTGTGCTATAATAAACTTTAAATTTATTATATCTGGAGATGATTTTGATGAAAAATTATAAGGTAGGTATTGTTGGCGCTACGGGTATGGTAGGCCAGAGATTTATTACACTCCTTGCAAACCATCCTTGGTTTGATATTACAGTTTTGGCTGCAAGCAGCCGTTCAGCAGGCAAAACCTACGAAGAAGCCGTTGGTTCAAAATGGCTTATGCAGACAGAAATTCCTGAAAAAGTGAAATCTATGGTTGTGTACGATGCAGAAGCAGATGTTGAAAAAATTGCTTCCATGGTTGACTTCATTTTCTGCGCAGTAAACATGCCAAAAGCAAAAATTAAAGCTCTTGAAGAAAAATATGCAAAAGCTGAATGTCCTGTTGTTTCCAACAACAGTGCTCACAGATTCACTGACGATGTTCCTATGGTTGTTCCGGAAATCAACCCTGAACACATAGACATAATTCCTGCTCAGAGAAAAAGACTTGGTACAAAAAAAGGCTTTATCGCCGTTAAATCCAACTGTTCTCTCCAGAGCTATGTTCCTGCTCTTCATCCACTTATGGACTTAGGAATAAAACGTGTGGCTTGTTGTACATACCAGGCTATTTCAGGTGCCGGCAAAACTTTTGAAACCATGCCGGAAATAATTGACAACGTTATCCCCTACATTGGCGGCGAAGAAGAAAAATCTGAAAAAGAACCGCTTAAACTCTGGGGTAAAATCGAAGGAGACAAAATTGTTTCTGCAGACGCTCCTCTGTTCACTGCTCAGTGTATCCGTGTTCCCGTAACAGACGGTCACCTTGCAGCAGTTTTTGCAGAATTTGAAAAAGACATAACTAAAGAAGAAATAATAGAAAGATGGACATCTTTCAAAGGTGCTGCTCAGCTTCTTAACCTGCCCAGCGCTCCGAAACAGTTCCTCCACTATTTTGAAGAGGATAACAGACCTCAGCCAAAACTTGACAGAGACCTTGAAAACGGTATGGCTGTGAGCATTGGCAGACTCCGTGAGGATAACCAGTTCTCCTACAAATTTGTTTGTCTTTCTCATAATACTCTTCGTGGTGCAGCCGGCGGTGCAGTACTGCTTGCCGAACTTCTCTGCGAGAAAAATTATATATAAACTGTTAGGGGATATTTCGTATATCCCCTTTTTTAACTTGAAAGAAGGTTTTTCAAATGACAAATATTATATTAAATGGTTGCAACGGAAAAATGGGAAGAGCCATCACTTCGCTTGCAAACGCCCGTGAAGATGTTTCGATAGTGTGCGGTGTTGACATTTCTCCCTGCTCTTTTGACTATCCTGTCTATTTGTCCTATGACGATATTAAAGAAGCAGCGGATGTTGTAATAGACTTTTCTCATCCCTCTGCTTTTGATGCTGTTACTTCATACTGTCTCAAAACAAAAACTCCTCTTATTATGTGCACAACAGGTCTTTCCTCGGAACAACGCAAGATTTTGTCCGAGATGTCAAAGTCTGTTCCCGTGTTTTTCTCGGCAAATATGTCGCTCGGCGTAAATCTTATCACCATGCTGGCAAAAAAGGCTGCAGAAATTTTGTGCGACAGTTTTAATATAGAGATTGTTGAAAAGCATCATAATCAGAAAATAGATGCCCCCAGCGGAACTGCTCTTTCCCTTGCGGAAGAAATTGCAGAGGTTTTGCCTTATGAAGCAGAGTTCACCTATGACAGAACAGGCAGAAGATGTGTAAGAGGCAAAAAAGAAATAGGCATCCATGCAGTGCGTGGCGGAAATATCGTGGGCGACCATTCTGTTATTTTTGCCGGCAACGATGAAATTGTTGAAATCAGTCACCACGCTGCAAGCAAAGAAGTTTTTGCGGCAGGCGCAATAAAAGCAGCGACTTTTATGAAGAACAAACCTGCCGGAATGTATTCCATGAAAGAACTTGTAAACGAATTATAATAGCTTGTAATTTATATTCGGAGGCATAAATTTGAACAAACAATTTTATGAATATATATATAAAATTACAAAAGATGTAACTCCCCTTCCTGTTGATTGCGGCAAACTATGTGACGGTGCCTGCTGCAAAGGAGACAGCGATATGGGGATGTATCTTTTCCCGGGGGAAAACGTGATGTTTTCTCCTGCTGAAAAATGGACCAACATCAAAAAAAGCGGGTTTACATATGGAAACAACCGAGCGCTGTTTTTTGGTTGTGACGGCAGCTGCGACCGTGCAATGCGCCCACTTGCCTGCAGAATTTTTCCGCTTTTCCCTTATGTTGATATTACGGGAAACCTTGAGATTATTATGGACCCGCGGGCAAAATCTCTCTGTCCGCTTGCAATGGCTCTTGACATATCAGAACTTGACCCGCATTTTTTGCGGACAATGTCCTATGTTTTAAAACTTATGTCCAAAAACTCTGTCATTTTTTCCTATATGTTCGAAGTTAGCAGATTTGTTGATGAAACGAAAAGTTTTCTTGAAAAATTGTCCTATTGACTTTCATAGCCTATTTTGCTATAATACATACACATTGTTGAACTTACAACAATTTTGAAAGGATATGCTTTATGAAAATTATTATTGTAGGTTGCGGTAAAGTCGGACAAAAACTTGCCGAAAGACTAAGTAAAGAAAATGACCATGATATTACCGTTGTTGACTTGCGCTACAACGTTGTTCAGGATCTGGTTAACGAATATGATATAATGGGCATTGCGGGCAGCGGAATGAGTGTTGACACGTTAAATGATGCAGGCGTTGAGTCTGCAGACGTGCTTATTGCAGCAACCGATTCGGACGAGCTCAATCTTCTCATATGTTTCTTAGCTAAAAAAACCGGTAATTGCCAGACTATTGCCAGAGTAAGAAACCCCGGATATGCCAAAGAGCTTCATTTCTTTAAAGACGACCTTGGTCTTGAGATGATTATCAACCCCGAGCTTACAGCTGCAAGAGAAATTGCAAGAATTCTGCGTTTTCCCTCTGCTATACAGATTGACACTTTTGCCAAAGGCAGAGTTGAAATACTTAAGTTTCTTATTGCCGACGACTCCCCGCTTGACAACTTAAAAATTGCAGACCTTAGTTCAAAAATCGGTTGTGACATTCTCGTTTGCGGTGTTGAACGAGGCGACGAGGCTTTTATCCCGGGTGGCGATTTTGTGCTTAAAAAGGGCGACTATATCAGCATTGTATCTTCGGTTAAAAATGCTGCCGAATTTTTCCATAAAATAAATGTTAAGACCAATAGGGTAAAAGACACCATCATTGTCGGCGGCGGCGAGATTTCTGTATATCTTGCAACAATGCTGCTGCAGACAGGCATAAACGTTAAAATTATTGAGAAAGACCCTGCTCGCTGCGACCAGCTCTGTCAGCTGCTTCCCAAAGCAACCATCATCTGTGGTGACGGCACGGAAAAAAGACTTCTCCTGGAAGAGGGGCTGCAATATGCCGAGTCTTTTGTTTCCCTTACAAATATCGACGAGGAAAACGTTCTTCTTTCCCTTTTTGCAAAGAGCCAGTCAGAAGCAAAGCTTGTAACAAAAATCAACCGTATAGATTATGATGATGTTGTTGCAGGCCTTGGTCTTGGAACAACTATTTATCCAAAAGAAATTGCTGCTGAGTATATCGTGAGATTTGTTCGTGCCATGAACAACTCAATCGGTAACAATATTGAAACCATGCATCTTATTTTAGACGGCAAAGCGGAAGCGCTCGAATTCAGAATTACTGAAAATTCGCCCGTGTCCGGTATTGCAATAGAAAACCTAAACCTTAAAGACAATATTCTTATTGCCTGCATACACAGAAAAGGCACAATCATCACTCCGCGTGGCCGCGATGTTATCCTCCCCGGCGACACAGTTATTGTTGTCACCACCAATACCGGATATAATGACATTGGCGACATTTTGAAATAGAGGAACGAATATGAATTACAGATTGATTTTTCACACTTTGGGGCTTGTACTCAACTGCGAAGCAGCCTTTATGTTGTTGCCTCTTATTTGTGCAATAATTTACGGCGAATCCTCCATGATCAAGGTTTTCACCGCTTGTATTTTAATATGTTTACTTTGTGGAATGCTTCTTTTGCTTGCTAAACCGAAAATCAAGGTTTTATATTCTAAAGAAGGGTTTGTCTCGGTTGCGCTATGCTGGATAGCCTTAAGCCTTTTTGGGTCACTTCCTTTTATTTTTTCAGGAAGTGCAAACGTTATAGATGCTTTTTTTGAAACCGTATCCGGTTTTACAACAACAGGCGCATCAATTTTTGGTGATGTTGAAATTTTGCCGAAATCTCTTCTCTTCTGGCGAAGCTTTACACACTGGATAGGCGGTATGGGGATACTTGTTTTTCTGGTTGCAATTCTTCCCGTTTCGGGTGGCAGCAACCTCTACCTTTTAAAAGCAGAAAGCCCCGGTCCCACCGTCAGTAAATTTGTACCTAAAATAAAATTAACCGCAACAATTTTGTACGGCATATATATTGCTCTCACAGGGCTTCAAGTAATCTTTTTACTGCTTGGCAAAATGCCTCTTTATGATGCATTGCTCACCGCTTTCGGTACTGCAGGAACAGGCGGATTTGGGTTTAAGAATTCGGGTTTTTCAGAATATTCACCTTATGTTCACTATGTTATAACAATTTTTATGACGCTTTTTGGTGTGAATTTTTCTGTTTATTATCTCCTTCTTATAAAAAAATTCCGTGCGGCCTTTTCACTTAGCGAGGTAAAAGTATATTTATGCATAATACTCGCTGCAGTAGCTATTATTTTCTTTAACTGCCGCGGACTATATTCAACAACAGAAGAAACTTTCAGATATGTAGCTTTTCAGGTGTCTTCCATAATCACCACAACCGGCTACAGTACAGCAGACTTCAATCTCTGGCCCGAGCTTTCAAAAACAGTGCTGCTCCTGCTCATGTTTATTGGTGCTTGTGCCGGTAGCACGGGCGGTGGCGTGAAGGTTTCCAGAATTGTCATTTTGCTTAAAAGTATTGTTAAAGAGGTTAAACTTGTGGCACACCCCAAAAGCACCCATAAAATAACAATGGACAATCATCTGGTAGAGCACGAAACTGTGCGTTCCGTCAACGTTTTTATGGTTGCATACATCAGCTTGTTTGCTTCTTCCCTGCTTGTGCTCAGCATAAACGGGCTTGACTTTACAACAAACTTTTCGGCAACTCTTGCAACGCTTGGCAATATCGGCCCCGGTTTGTCGCAGGTTGGACCAATGGCAAACTATTCTGTTTTTTCGGGATTTTCAAAACTCATTTTGTCTCTTAACATGCTTATAGGACGACTTGAAATTTTCCCAATGATAATCCTTTTTTCTCCATATACATGGAAAAAATAAATAGATTATTGAAATTTTAGTGTTATTGTGTTATAATATTCCTATGTATGAAAATTCATAGGAATATTTTATTATAGGTGTCTTGTTATGCATTCAGATAATCAGCTTCTTTATAAACTGTTTTCAAATATTACAAATGAAGAGATTCTGGAAAAAGCGTTTAACACAATTCTCTCTTCTGATGAGCAGTCTGTTCTGTCCGAACGACTTGAATCTGCTCTTTTGATAGAAGACGGGCTTCCCATGAGCGACATTGCTGCTGCTACCGACTGCAGTGCACTTGTTGTGGCCAAAATACGCGACATGCTTGAATCTTCCGATATTACTTTGGGCGACTATCTCTTCCCAAAAACAATAAACCAATACACCGTTTTTGCAGAGGTGTATGATACTCTCACAGAAAATGTGGAATACGAGCGCAGATGTGACTATATCTGTTCTATTCTAAAAAAATATAATTCTTCCCCCGAAATTGTTCTTGACCTTGGTTGCGGAACGGGAAGTATAACCACTCTTCTTGCCAAAAAAGGCTATAATATGATTGGGGTGGATTTGTCGGCAGAGATGCTGGATGTTGCGCATAGGAAGGCATTGGAGGAAAACCTTGATATTCTCTATGTGAATCAGCCCATGGAAGATTTTGAGCTTTACGGAAGTGTGGGGCTTGTCACATGTCTGCTGGATAGCCTTAACTATCTAACCGAAGAGGAACAGATTTTTAACACATTTAAGCTTGTTCATAACTACCTTGACCCAAGCGGTCTTTTCATATTTGATATAAACACAAAATATAAGCTTAAAAATGTTCTTGCGGGAAATACTTTCTGCGGAGAAGGCGAAAATGTATTCTATTCGTGGGAAACCACCTACGACCCTGAAGAAGAAATTTGCGAATATTATCTCAACTTTTTCATAAAAGAGGGCGAGAAATATATCCGCAAAGAAGAAGCTCACTACCAGAGGGCCTATTCCGTTTCTTTTTTCAAAAAAATACTTAAAAAGTGTGGTTTTGAGCTTTTGGATGTCTTTGACGACCTAAGCTTTAACCCCATTTCCAAAAATTCTGAAAAGGTGTTTTTTGTTGCAAGAAAACCCACAGAATGAAAGGAGCCATAAAAAGTGTATCGTATTTTGATTGTGGACGAAGAGGAAAAAATACGCGAAGTTTTAAAAGAATATGCCTCTTTTGAAGGGTATGAAGTAACAGAGGCAAAAGACGGTATGGAAGCCGTGAATATATGTCGTGAGCAAAATTTCGACCTTATAATTATGGACGTAATGATGCCCCGACTGGACGGATTTTCCGCCTGCAAAGAAATTAAGAAATTTTCTGACACTCCCGTGCTTATGCTTTCTGCACGTGGGGAAGAGTATGACAAGCTATTTGGTTTTGAAATTGGTGCGGACGACTATGTTGTCAAACCTTTCTCTCCAAAAGAGGTTATGGCAAGAGTTCGCGCTATTATCAACCGGTATAATTTGTCATCTAAAAAAGAAACCACCTTTAAAATAGACGGACTTGAAATAGACATCCCCGGCAGAAATGTCTTTATTGACGGAGAAAAAGCCGTTATGACACCCAAAGAATATGAACTTTTATTCTATCTTGTTTTAAACAGAGGACTTGCTCTTTCAAGAGAAAAGCTTTTGTCAGACGTCTGGGGATTTGACTTTTTTGGCGACGACCGTACGGTGGACACACACATAAAGATGCTTCGCACAAGTCTGGGCAAATACCGTGACCATATAGTCACCTTGCGAGGACTTGGATATAAATTCGAATAATCTTTAGAAGGTATGTTATTTATGCGTAAACCAATGCAACTCAGCCGTAAACTGTGGATATATTTTGGCGGCTTTGCCATATTTATTCTCGGTCTGCTCTGGATTATACAAATAATATTTTTAAACAGCTTTTACGAAACCATGAAAGTGGTTGAAATAAAAAATACAGGTGCCGACATTGTACGCGAATATAATACCGGCAGGGTGGAGCTTCTTGACATGGTTGTCAAAGCCCATTTTGAGAACGGACTTTCTGTCGGCGTGTATGACGCCTACGGAAAACCTATTATTGGTGCAGACAGTCCCGGTAGTGCCGGCTATACTCACCAGCTTTTACCGGAAGTTGTAGAAAAACTTGCTTTTTCAGGGCAGGCTTCAGTCTCCTTTGTTTCAAAAGACTCTTCAAACAGATATAATTCTGCGGTCTTTGGAGCAATTTTAAAGGGAAGTTCTGTCGGCACGCTCTATCTGTGTCTTTCCTCCCCTCTTGAGCCTATGGGAGCTACCACACAGGTTTTAAAAACCCAGCTGCTCATTGTTACAATAATATCTCTTATAATTGCATTTATACTTTCCTTTTTCATCTCGCGCAAACTGTCAAAACCCATATCAGACATAACAATGTCTGCCACCGGGTTTATAAAAGGCAACTACGATGTCACCTTTAAAGGCGCAAACTATGAAGAAATAAATCAACTCTCATCAGTGCTGAACCACGCGGCGTACGAGCTTAAAAAGACGGATATTCTCCGTCGTGACCTTATGGCAAATGTCACCCACGACCTTAAAACGCCGCTTACAATAATCCGTTCTTATGCGGAAATGATTCATGACATTTCAGGCGACAACCCTGAAAAACGAAGTGAACACGCACATGTCATTATGGAAGAAGCTGACCGTCTATCACTTCTTGTAACGGATATTCTTGATTTGTCAAGAATGGAGTCGGGAGTTATCTCACTGAACAAACAACCCTTTAACATAACAGAAAGTATAAACCGCGCTCTCACCAGCTTCTCTGTTTTTGCCGAGAAAAACGGCTACACATTTGACATTTCCTGTAATGAAAGTTATAATGTCCTTGGAGACGAAGCACGTATTCAGCAGGTTATATATAACCTTATAGGCAATGCAATAAATTACACCGGCGAAGACAAAAAAGTGAAAATTGTTGCTGAAAAATCGGGTGAATTTGTAAGAGTATGTATTTCAGACACAGGAAAGGGCATACCGGCAGAAGAACATCCTTATGTCTGGAACAGATATTATAAATCTTCTGTGTCACACCATCGCCTGCAAAATGGCACCGGTGTTGGCCTTGCGATTGTTAAAAACATCTTTGAGCTTCACGGCATAAACTATGGAATAATAAGCGAAACCGGATGCGGCTCAACATTTTGGTTTGAGCTACCCTTACTATAAAGGAGGAACATATTATGGATTTTAAAAACTATTTTAAAAACTATCCCGACCGGGATGGCTTTTTTGGGAAATATGGCGGGTGCTATGTTCCCGATAATTTAAAAAAGGCTATGAAAGAAATAACCGAAGCATATTTCAGCATCTGTCAGTCAAGAAAATTTATCAACGAGCTTCGCAGAATAAGAACAGAGTTTCAGGGCCGTCCCACTCCAATAACTCACCTTGAACGTCTGTCCAACAGTCTTGGCAATGTTCATCTTTATGCAAAAAGAGAAGACCTTAACCACTCGGGCGCACACAAACTCAATCACTGTATGGGTGAAGCTCTTCTGGCAAAATATATGGGCAAGAAAAAAGTTATTGCCGAAACAGGTGCAGGTCAGCATGGCGTGGCTCTTGCAACCGCTGCTGCCTATTTTGGTCTTGAATGTGATATATACATGGGCGCAGTGGACATAAAAAAACAGGCACCCAATGTTGCCAGAATGAAAATACTCGGTGCGAATGTCATCGAGGTTACTCACGGGCTTGCAACCCTTAAAGAAGCTGTGGACGCTGCTTTTGAAGCGTATAGCCGCGAATACAAAGACAGCATCTATTGTATCGGCTCGGTTCTTGGACCACACCCATTCCCCATGATGGTCCGTGATTTCCAGAGTGTTATCGGCATTGAAGCAAGAGAGCAATTTGTCGTCATGACAGGTCATCTCCCCGACGCTGTTGTTGCATGTGTTGGCGGCGGTTCAAATGCGGCAGGTATGTTTGCAGGTTTCTTGAACGACCCTGTAGATATTTATGGTGTTGAGCCTCTGGGCAAAGGCGAAAAGCTGGGTGACCATGCGGCAAGCTTAAAATATGGTACAGAAGGAATTATGCACGGCTACAACAGTATTATGCTGAAAGATGAAAATGGCGAGCCTGCTCCCGTTTACTCGGTTGCAAGCGGTCTTGACTATCCCTCTTCCGGTCCCGAACATGCATTTCTTCGTGACAGTGGGCGCGTAACCTACGACGTTATAGATGATGAAGCTGCTATTGACGCTTTCTTCACTCTGGCACGACTCGAGGGCATTATCCCTGCACTTGAAAGCTCACACGCAGTTGCCTATGCAATAAAACTTGCAAAGGAAATGGACCACGGTTCTGTTCTTATAAACCTCTCGGGCAGAGGCGACAAGGATATGGACTATGTAATTGAAAAATATGGAATAAGATAAATAAAAATGGTGGCGAAAAAGCCACCATTTTTTATAGCTCTATTTTTGGTTTTGGAAGATTTATTTTGAAATATGCGGCAATAATACGTATCACCATTATAACTACCATACTTATAAGGATTGCCGTTCCAAAGCTTATCTGGCTCAGAAGAATTGCACATAAAATTGCTCCGGCAATGGAAGCACAGGCATAAATGTGCTTTTTGAAAACATAGGGTTGCTCCCCTGCCAGAAGGTCGCGGATAATGCCGCCACCAACACCGGTGATTACACCGGTGAACACAAGCAGAAATATATTTTCACCGCCGCATATTTTATAGGCGTGGGCAACACCTGTGACGGTAAACGCCGCAAGTCCTGCCGAATCCATAAGTATCATAAAAATATTATAAAAAATTCTGTTAAGTAACAGTCTGTATACAGCCGGAATGCAAATGACAAGCGAAACAAATGCAGCTATAAGACAGTAGAT
>JAZSKF010000098.1:0-3011 GCA_045534715.1 Clostridia bacterium
GCTCACAGAACGACATGCCCACGATCCGACTTTTCTTTCTTGATCCAGTCCTTTCAAGAAGTATGAAATTGACTTTTGAACCCTATTCTTACGATGAAATAGATGGGTTTCTCCAAAAAAACGGACTGTCCGGGAATTGTGACGCTGCTATAAGCTATGCAGGCGGCAATCTTGGAAAAGCATTTCTATATGCTTCCGATAACAGTTTCAACAATTTAAGAGAGCTTGTTTTTTCTTCTATCGGGCATCTTTTCGGCAACAAATATATGATTTATGAGCTTGTTAATATGCTGGAACAAAACAAAGATTATGCGGAAGAAATTTTTGATATTATTGAAAGCATCGCCCGCGACCTTGTTATGTTGCACATTGGAGCACAGCCGGTTATAAACAACAAAGATTTTTCCTCTTCACTCGAAGAATATGTTTCAAAAACAACTCTTAAAGGCTGCATGTCATTTTTGGAGAATGTTATAAATACGAAAAAAATGCTGCTTTCAAATGTGAATTATAATCTTCTTATAAATTCATTTTCCGTAAGCAGCAGGGAGGTACTAGGTTGGTAGAAATAGTTGGTGTTAGATTTAAAAAAGTATGTAAAATATATTATTTCTCTCCCGAAGGCGGCAAGTTTTCCTGCGGCGACCATGTAATTGTCGAAACTGCTCGCGGTGTTGAGTTCGGAACTGTTGCAATTGCAAATAAAAAGGTTTCTGAGGACTCCATAACATCCCCGCTTAAACCGGTTATTCGCCTTGCCACAAAGGAAGACGAAATCACATACAAAAACAATGCAAAAAAATGCAAGGAAGCTTTTGATATTGCTCTTGAAAAAATTGCAAAACACGGGCTGGACATGAAACTTGTCGATGTTGAATATACATTTGATTGCGGAAAAGCTCTTTTTTATTTTACCGCAGACGGCAGAGTTGATTTCCGTGAACTTGTTAAAGACCTTGCGACTGTCTTCCACACAAGAATAGAACTCAGACAGATTGGTGTACGTGACGAAGCCAAAATGCTTGGCGGGTTTGGCGTGTGTGGCAGAAACCTGTGTTGCCACAGCTTTTTAGATGAGTTTATCCCTGTTTCAATAAAAATGGCTAAAGAACAGAGCCTTTCCCTTAACCCCACAAAAATTTCCGGTTCCTGTGGCAGACTTATGTGCTGTCTGAAATATGAACAGGATACCTACGAAGAAATGAATGTCGGTATGCCGGGCCAAGGGTCCACCGTCAGAACTCCGGACGGCGAGGGCACTGTTGTAAATTCCGAAACATTAAAAAGACGGGTAACGGTAAAATTTGCAGATTCTCCGGCACTCAAATCCTATCCGGTTGAGGAAGTTAAGATTTTACGGAATGTGTCAAACACACAAGAGGATGCAGACCTTGAACACTTAAAACAATTAGAATCTGACTAAATTTGATAATAGACTTGAAATTATATTATCTTTTTGATATAATATCCTCAGTATATAAGGAGGTGTATATAAAATGGCATACATCATTAACGACAGCTGCATCAGCTGCGGAGCATGCGAAGGCGAATGTCCTGTTTCCTGTATTTCTGCAGGTGATGACAAATATGTGATAAACGCTGAAGAATGTATCGATTGCGGTTCTTGCGCAAGCGTTTGTCCTGTAGGAGCTCCCGAAGCTAACTAATTTAAGTTTAAAATAAAACGGTTCCGTTTGGAACCGTTTTATTTTTTTCTTCATAATCTGCCTTTTTTCTCATATAAATTACTATATTTTATATTTGGAGGGCTTATGGAAATTCATGTTGTAAAATCGGGCGAAACCCCTTTATCAATTTCAGAAATATACGGCGTAAACCCCGCCCGTATGATGCGAGATAACGGGTACAGTATTTCAACCCCGTTGGTGGTTGGTCAGTCGCTTGTTATTTTGTTTCCCAACCAAATTCATACTGTTTCTTCGGGGGACTCTGTTTTTTCTATTGCTGAGCAGTATGGTATAACAGTAAACCAACTCTACCGTAACAATTACGAGCTTTTAGGCAGGCCGTCCATCTATCCCGGCCAAACCCTTGTGATAAGCTATGAGGGTCCAAAACTTGGGTCTTTATATGTAAATGCTTATGCCTATCCCTATATTTCCGATTCACTGCTCCGAGCCGAGCTGCCCTATCTCACCTATCTTACTCCTTTCACATATGGTATAACACCAAATGGCGGTCTTGTAAACTTAGACGACGCCCGTCTTATCGCCACCGCAAAGGAATATGATGTTTCTCCTCTTATGCACCTTTCCACCATAACAGAATCGGGAAGTTTCAGTACTGCAAATGCATCTGCGCTTCTCGCTTCAGCCGAGCCTAAGCAGCTTATTTCGGAGGCCATTTTGAAAACTATACAGACCAAAGGCTATGAAGGTCTGGATATTGATTTTGAATATATTTCCGCAGAGGACGCTACTCCCTATGCAGAATTTGTATCTTCTTTAAAAACTCTTTTAAATGAAAACGGCTACCCTGTATGGGTAGCGCTTGCTCCAAAAATATCAGATGATCAGCCCGGTACTTTGTATGAAGGGCATAACTATGCCCTTTTGTCGGAAGCTGCAAATTTCACTTTTCTTATGACTTATGAATGGGGGTATAAATACAGTTCGCCCCAGGCGGTGGCACCCATTCCGTCGGTTACCCAGGTTTTAGAATATGCTCTTACAAGAATTCCACCCGAAAGAATTTTTTTAGGCATTCCCACCTATGGCTATGACTGGCCTCTTCCCTATGTTAAAGGCGTAACTGCCGCAACATCAATATCCAACGTAACCGCCATAAACCTTGCGCGCAATTTCGGTGCTGAAATAAACTACGACACCACCGCACAGTCTCCCTGGTTCACCTATGTTGCAGAGGACGGCAAAGCACACGAGGTGTGGTTTGAAGATGCCCGAAGCATTCAGGCAAAACTTAAGCTGGTGAATGATTACAGTTTGCAGGGAATCGGTTACTGGGATTTAATGCGCGATTTTCCGCAGAAC
>JAZSKF010000202.1:0-9971 GCA_045534715.1 Clostridia bacterium
ATCCGACTTTATTGAGAATTTTGTGGCAGAGAACGGGTTTCCTCCGTCGGTGAGAGAGATTGGACGGGGAGTGGGCTTCAGTTCTTCCTCTACCGTGCACACATATATAAGAAAACTTGTTGCAGACGGGAAACTATCGCAGGATTCTTCCAAAACACGTGCCATAAAGGTGCATAGTGATTCGGTTCAGCCCAGAGAAGACATTTCTACCGAACATATATTCGTTCCTGTTCTTGGAAAGGTTGCGGCAGGTATGCCCATAACCGCACAGGAAAATGTTATGGACGAGTTTCCTTTGCCCTCCTATTTTTCCCGCAAGGGCGAGGTTTTTATGCTGAAGGTGCAAGGCGAAAGTATGATAAACGCCGGTATTTTGGACGGAGACCTTGTTATAGTTGCAAAACAAAATGTTGCACGTGACCGTGAAATTGTTGTGGCAATGATAGACGGAGAGGCAACGGTTAAAAGATATTTTAACGAAGGAGAACGCATAAGACTCCAACCGGAAAATGATATGCTTGAGCCCATCTATTCGGACAATGTAGAGCTTGTGGGCAAGGTTGTCGGTGTTGTTAGAACAACGGTTGTGTGAGGTGAGGGGTATGTGAGTATATGAACTTATTTTAAACAGAAGAACCATAAGAAAGTTTGAGCAAAAACCCATATCGGAAGAAAGTCTTGAAAAAATGGTGAATGCTGCAAGAGTTGCGCCCAGCGGAGCAAATCTTCAGCCGCTTAAATACATTGCCGTTAAAAATAGTGAGTTGTGCGAAAAAATATTTCCTCTTACCAAATATGCGGGATATTTTGAAGATGGTGCTCCCAAAGAGGGGGAAAAACCTGTAGCATATATCATTGTGCTGGAGGACGAAAATATTAGAAAAGGCGCTGCACTTGATGCGGGAGCTGCCATCGAAAACATAATTCTGACTGCACTTGATATGGGGATCGCGTCCTGTTGGGTTGGAAATGTGGACCGCGAGAAACTGGCAAAGCTTTTAAATCTTGAGGAAAACCTTGTGATAAACTCTGTGATAGCACTTGGTTATCCGGCACAACAATCGACAGTCGCAGAGGTGGGGTTGGACATTAAATACTATCTCGACGAGCAGGGGATTTTGCACGTACCAAAAAGGTCGATGGAAGAAATTTTTAAGATAATATAACAAAAACTGTCCCGTGAAGACGCCGTTCCCGGGACGCCTTTTTGTTTCTTATATAATAATCCCCGTAAAACTTAAAAAAAATATTGACAAACGGCTTTATTTGAGGTATAATAAATGATACACTGCGTATCTTTTGAGATATTTTAATTTATTTGGGAGGTGACTGCAATGATTAGAACATATCAACCTAAAAAAAGACAGAGAAAAAAAGAACACGGTTTCAGAAAAAGAATGTCTACATCAAGCGGTAGAAAGGTTTTAGCACGCAGAAGACTTAAAGGCAGAAAGACCTTATCAGCATAAGATTTGCCTTTTTGGTAGATCTTATGTATCTGTTTTAAAGCGGGTACTTATTGGGCTCGCTTTTTTTAATTTCTAATGAAACATACAATTGCGCTTAACAGAAACGGAATGTTTCAGCGTCTTTACTCAAAAGGTACAAGCCATGCAGACAAAAATGTTGCTGTTTATATTTTGCCGAACAGACTAAACATTAACAGACTCGGAATTACAGTGGGCAAAAAAATTGGCTGTGCAGTTTTAAGAAACAGGGCAAAACGCCTTATAAAAGAAAGCTACAGATTGAAAGAAACATTGGTAAAATCGGGGTTTGACATTGTTATCGTTGCAAGAAAAAATATTATAAACGCCGATTTTTGGAGTGTCAGCAAATCGGTTGAAACACTCCTTTTAAGGCACGGTATATTGGAGATGACAAATGAATAGATTTGTGTTATTTTGTATACGTTTTTACCGAAAAAACATTTCTCCTAACAAGCCGCCTTGCTGCAGATTTATTCCCACATGCTCGGAGTATGCCGTAGAGGCTTTTGAAAAATATGGTTTTTTCAAAGCACTGGGGCTTACATTGTGGCGGCTTTTAAGATGCAACCCGCTTGGCAAAAGCGGTTACGATCCTGTGCCATAACGACGAAAGGTTGGATAAAATTATGGGTATTTTTCAGATGTTGGGTGTGCCACTCGGATGGCTCCTCAAGGTTATTTACCAGTTTGTAGGGAGTTATGGGCTGGCTATAATAATCTTTACACTCGTAACTAAATTTATCTTGTTCCCGCTTACATTAAAACAGCAAAAATCCATGGCTCAGACCATGCTTATTAAACCTAAAATGGATGCGCTGCAGAAGCAGTATGCAAATGACAGAGAAAAATTCAGTGAAGAAAGTATGAAACTCTATAAAAAATATGGTATAAGTCCGTTTTCCGGATGCCTGCCGTTGCTTATCCAGTTTCCAATACTCATTTCTTTGTATTATGTAATCAGAAACCCCCTTACATATATATGGGGGCAGTCTGCAGAGGTTGTAAAAAACCTTTGCGAAAAATATGGTTTTGAAATGATTAAAAATGGCAACTATGAGATAGAGATTACAGCAAAACTTGCTGAGCTCGGCGAAAAGTTTGCTATAAATTATGACTTTCTGGGACTTGACCTGTCCATTACCCCTTCCATTAAAGAACCTAATCTTATATGGATAATCCCCATTCTTGCGGCACTTACAACATGGCTTGTAAGCAAATGGATGCAGGTTGGTACCGAAAAGAAAAAGGAAGACGATTTAAAACCCAAACGTCCTCCGAGACCGGGAGAAAAAAATCCACAGAGTCAGACAAATGCAATGACAAACATAATGCCTTTTATGACACTTTGGTTCACTTTTATTTTACCTGCAGGCATAAGCCTTTACTGGATAGCAGGTAACGTTTTCCAGATAGTACAGCAGTTTGTACTTAACAAGTATTACGTTCCTAAGATTAAGGAAAGGATGGCTATTGAAAATGAACAACTCGACTCCGCTCGTAAAGGTAGGAAAAAACCTGGACGAGGCAATAAATGAAGGTCTTGCTGAACTTGGCCTTACAAGAGAAGAAGCAGAAATAGAAATTATAGATGAAGGCAGCAAGGGCTTTCTCGGAATAGGCGGGAAAGAAGCTTGCGTTCGTATATACGGCAAAATGTCCGTGGAAAAAAGAGCAGTTAAATTCTTGGCCTCTATGGTGTCAAGAATTTGTGACGATGTTGAATATGAAACAGAAACAGATGACGAGGGCAGAGTTATTATTACAATGAACGGCCCTAATATGGGAATTCTTATTGGCAGACACGGAGATACTCTTGATGCTCTCCAGTATCTCACAAGCCTTTATGTGAACAAAATAAGTGAAGAACATGTTAAACTTATTCTTGATACAGAAAACTACCGTGCAAAAAGACGCGAAACACTTGTTAAACTTGCAAGACGTCTTGGCTCTCAGGTTGTTAAAACAGGGCAGAGTGTTACTCTTGAGCCAATGAGCCCTGGAGAAAGAAGAATTATCCATTCAACTCTCCAGAACAACAAACTTATTCAAACTGTAAGTATTGGTGAAGAACCTAACAGAAAAGTTGTAATTGAGCACATATAGGAGGCAGACATATATGAAAGTCAGAACAAGATTTGCACCCAGCCCCACAGGCTATCTGCACATCGGAAATCTTCTTTCCGCGCTTTATGCATATCTGCTTGCAAAGCATAATGACGGCGATTTTGTACTCAGAATAGAGGATACAGACCGCGAAAGATATGTAGAGGGTGCGGTTGACATAATTTATAACACACTTGCTGAAGCAGGACTCATTCATGATGAAGGTCCCGACATAGGCGGAAATTTTGGTCCCTATGTGCAGAGCGAACGCCGCGACATATATGTTAAATATGCGCACGAACTGGTGAAAAAAGGCGGAGCATACTACTGCTTCTGTGACAAGGAAAGACTGGACAACTTAAGAAGCATACAGGAAGCTTCCAAAATACCCACAAGATACGATGGATATTGCAGAAATCTTTCTGAAGCGGAAATTGAAGAAAAGTTAAAATCGGGAGTTCCTTATGTTATTAGACAGAAAATGCCGACAACAGGAACAACTTCTTTTGATGACGTTATCTATGGCAGAATAACAGTTGAAAACTCTGTTCTTGATGACAATATACTCTTAAAATCGGACGGCCTTCCCACTTATAACTTTGCAAACGTTATAGACGATCATTTGATGGATATTACACACGTTATAAGAGGCAGCGAGTATTTATCGTCAACTCCCAAATACAATCTTTTGTATGAAGCTTTCGGATGGGAAAAACCGGTTTATATACACTGCCCGCCGGTAATGAAAAACTCCACAGAAAAACTTTCAAAACGAAACGGCGATGCTTCTTATGAAGATATTATAGCAAAAGGCTATCTCAAAGATGCAGTTATAAACTTTATAGCTCTTTTAGGCTGGAGCCCGGGAGGAGACCGTGAGATTTTCTCGTTAAAAGAGCTTGTTGAAGTGTTTGACCCGAAAGGAATAAACAAATCTCCTGCAATCTTTGACTCTGTGAAACTCAACTGGATGAACAGTGAATATATCAAGAAAATGCCGGAACAGGAATTTCTTGATGCAGCGCTTCCATTTATGAAACAGTCAATTAAAACAGAAGTTAATTTTGCCGACGTTGCAAAACTGTTGCAGCAGAGAATTGAAATCTTGTCGGATATTCCGGAACAAATTGATTTTATTGATGAACTCCCGGAATATGACATTGAAATGTATACTCATAAGAAAATGAAGACAAATCCGGAGATTGCACTTGATGTTCTTCAGAAAGTGTTGCCTGTTTTTGAAGGAATTTCTGAATGGACAGAAGAAAATGTTCACACAGCACTGTTTGGCCTCATAGAAAAAATGGAGGTTAAAAACGGGGTTGTGCTTTGGCCGGTCAGAACAGCACTCTCTGGCAAACAGTTCACTCCGGGCGGAGCGACCGAACTTGCGTTTATACTTGGCAAAGACCGTGCGGTTGATCGCATAAAAAAAGGTATTGAAAAATTGTCATAAGCTTAAACGGATGTGCAGAATTTGCACATCCGTTTTTAAGAAGTTTAACAGGAGAAAACCATGAAAATTGCAGATGCTCACACACATATTTTCCCAAATAAAATTGCAGAAAAAGCAACTAAATCAATAGGGGATTTTTACCAGTTTGACAATATGTACGCCGGTGCAAGCACAGACAATCTTTTGAAAGCTGAAAAAAACGCAGGCGTATCAAAAATACTTGTTTGCTCGTCAGCAGTTACTGCCGACCAGACTTTCAGTATAAATAATTTTATTGCTGACGAGTGCAAAAAACATGAGGAGTTTGTCGGACTTGGTGCACTTCACCCCTATATGAAAAATTTCTGTGAGGAGATAGACAGAATAAGACAGCTTGGACTTCGCGGAGTTAAAATACATTCCGATTTCCAGAAAGTTGATATTGACGATGAAAAAGCTTTGCCTATGTACAGAGAACTTGCAAAAAGAAAACTGCCGGTGCTCTTTCACATGGGGGATAACAGATATGATTATTCTTCGCCGGAAAAACTTCAGAATCTGATGCACAAAGTTCCCGACCTTGTAGTGATAGCGGCTCATTTCGGCGGTTATCAGCGGTGGGAAGAGGCAATGGAACTCGAAAAATCAGACAATTTGTTCTTTGATACGTCAAGCTCACTTTTTACGCTGGATAAAAAGATTGCGACCGGTATGATAGAAAAATTTGGTGCAGACAAATTTTTGTATGGTACCGATTTTCCGATGTGGAATCCAAAAGAGGAAATAGAACGATTTCTTGAACTCGGTCTTGATGATAAGGACAACAAAAAAATATTTTATGATAATTTTGAAAAGTTATTTTTATAAAGAAAAAGCATTTACTAACCGCCGGTGAGTAAATGCTTTTTTATTTATATCTCTGCCACCAGTCCTGCTTGGCAAAAGTGCTGCAGTCTGCAAGATGATTGTTGTAACCCTCTGCCAGAAGACTATACTGCCCGTTTTCAAGGTAGTCCACAACAGTAACGGAAGCATTGTCGAACCAGGGAGTTTTTTGCATATCATCAAGTGGAATGTCTCGCCACAGACATAGCAGACTACGGATTGCCGTACCATGTGTGACTATGCAAACCGTTTCTCCAATATGGCACTTGGCAATTTCAGAGAGAGCATCTTTCAAGCGGTCAAAAAGCTGGGCAACACTTTCTCCCTCCGGCATAACTACTTTGCCAATATCATCTTCCCACAAAGAATAGCTTTCGGAAAATTTTTCCGGCAAATCTGACCACGCTACATTTTCCCACTTGCCGCCAAAAATTTCACGAAGTCGGGAATCTTTTACAACCAAAATGTTTCTGTGCTTTGCAATATGCTCTGCGGTTTGAACTGTCCTGTCCAAATCACTCGAGTAAATGTGGTCAATCTTATAATTTTTTAATAAATCCGCAGTTTTCCTAGCCTGGAGATGGCCGGTTTCTGTTAAAGAAGAGTTAAAATGTCCGTGAAAAATACGTTGTATGTTTCCGTCTGCTTCTCCATGGCGCACAACTATGAATCGTGTTTTCAAAAAAATCACCCGTAAAATATTGTTAGATATATTATAAAATATTCCAATAAAAAAATCAATATTGATTTTATCTTTGAAATGTAGTAAAATGTAGATACATAAATCCATTCGGGATACTTATAATAAAATAAGTTAATAATCCCGAAAGGAAATAATGTTATGTTATTTATTGCTAAAAAAACAAAATATCTTGAAGGCAGTGTCTCGGTTGACGGGGCAAAAAACTCGGCACTTCCTATACTTGCAGCTACAATGCTTTGCGAGGATGTTTGCAATATAAGAGGAGTTCCAAAATTAAACGACGTTTTAAAGATGGCAGATCTTTTAAAATTCCTCGGCTGCGACGTTAAACATAAAATGAAAACTGTGACAGTTGACTCGGCAAAAAAGATTGGAACAGAAGCGCCCTATGAGCTTGTCAGCTGTTTCAGAGCGTCCTTTCTTGTGGCAGCACCTCTTCTGGCAAGACAAGGCTATGCCAAAATATGTTTGCCCGGAGGTTGTGCAATAGGAACAAGACCGGTTGACCTGCATCTTAAAGGATTTGCAGGAATGGGAGCAAAAATTCTGTCAGAAAACGGGTATGTTGAACTTGCCTGCGACAAACTTTGCGGAGCAAAAATTTACCTGGACTTTCCCTCGGTTGGCGCAACAGAAAATCTTATGATTGCAGCAACTCTTGCAAAAGGCCAGACAATTATAGAAAATGCGTCAACCGATCCGGAAATAACCGACCTTGCCAATTTTTTAAATCTTATGGGCGCAGATGTCAGAGGTGCAGGCACTGACAACATTATAATAAACGGTGCCCGAAAACTGCATGGAGCAGACCACACAATATTACCGGACAGAATTGAAGCCGGAACATTTATGACGGCAGCGGCAATGACAGGCGGAAAAGTGCTTATAAAAAATGTGGTGCCCATACACGTCAAACCGGTTACTGCAAAACTAAGAGAAGCCGGTGTGGAAATTAAAGAATATGGAGACAGTATTTGCGTTATATCTGACGGGCCGCTTAAGCCGTTTGACATAAAAACTCTGCCATTTCCGGGGTTTCCGACCGATATGCAGGCGCAGTTTATGGCGCTAGCTTCAAAAACGCCCGGAACAAGCATTATTGTTGAAACAATTTTTGAAAACCGGTTTATGCAGGCGACTGAGCTTTTGAGAATGGGTGCAAACATCAAAGTAAGCGGCAGAACAGCTGTGATAGAAGGTGTTGACAGGCTTTCGGCTGCAAAGGTGAGAGCAACCGATTTAAGAGCAGGAGCAGCACTTATGATTGCGGGTATTTGTGCTGACGGAGAAACAATTATAGAAGATGACGGACATATCGACAGAGGATATGACAATATAGAAAAGAAATTCAGAAAACTCGGTGCAGATATTGAAAGGACAGATTAGAAAATGAAAGTCTTGTTTTTAACAGTGTCAACAGGGCAGGGACATACAAGCAGCGCAAGGGCAATTGAAAAGTATTTGCGGGACCTCGGCGTGGAAACTTTTTTCCTTGACCTGTACGGATTTATCAGTCCGACACTATGCAAAGCGATATCCAAGATATATTTATTTGCGGCAGGGAGGACGCCGAAACTGTATGGTAAACAATATACCCGGGAAGAAATGGGCAGTTTTGGCTATGTGGAGTTTGTTGCAGAATTTAATAAAATAATAAAAAACAAGTTTGTAAGATATATTGAAGATAACAAAATTGATGTTGTTATAGGAGCACATCTTTTTGCAGCACAGGTTCAAAGTCTTATAAAAGAGCATATAAATATTACAAACATTGGTATTGTAACTGATTATACGCTTCATCCTAAATGGGAAAATACAAATCTTGACTATTATGTAATACCGGACAAAAGCCTTATTCCGCTTGTTGTGAGAAAAGGAATTGAAAAGGAAAAACTTTTGCCTCTCGGCATACCGGTTGATATGAAATTCTCCTGTTTAAACGACAAAGCACAGGCTAAACATGAACTTAGTTTTGAAGAAGACAAACCTCTGATATATGTTATGATGGGGTCTATGGGATATGGGAATATTATATCCATAATAAATCAGCTTGACGAATTTGAGGGCGATTGCAACATTGCAGTATGTTGCGGCAACAACAAAAGAGCAAAGTCTGCAATTGAGAAGTCCAAACATACAAGAAATTTTAAAACATACGGTTATATAAACTATGTTGACAAGCTTATGGATGCTGCTGATTGCATCGTCACAAAACCGGGTGGCCTCAGCGTAACAGAAAGTCTGTCCAAAAAACTTCCGATGATTTTGGTAGATCCAATTCCCGGGCAGGAGGACAGGAATGTTGAGTTTCTTGTTAACAACGGAGCGGCACTTTATACTTCAGAGACTTTTAGTGTGGTAGATGCGCTGAACATCTTTTTTGGAGACGAGGCAAGGCGGAAAGAAATAGAAAGTGCCGTGGAAAGACTTTCCAAACCAAATGCGGCAAAAAATATTGGCGATTTTGTTATGCAGCTTAAAGAAGAAAAAGTGAAGTGAAGATGATATGAAAAAAACTATAAAATGGGTGCTTGCTCTGCTGATTATAGCGCTGGTTGGCTATTTTGGTGTTCGAGTGGCAGTAAACTATGTTTTTGACAATTATTTTATTGAATATGTTGCAAAATCTTATGAAACTGCAGTGAAAGAAGAAACAAAAGGCGAGGAAAAAGAAGAACCAACTGAAAAGCCGGGACAGAACACAGAAAGCCTGCCCGTTACTGAAACGACAACTCCTCCAAAAAAGAAAATGTCTACCAGCGAAATAATAATTGCGGTATCAAAGGACCCGGCGCTTACAAGAAAAGCAGCGGCGATGGTGTCTTATGAGGATAAAAGTAAGGTCATAAAAATACTTTTGTCAAATTTCACCGCGGATGAGCTTACAGAGATTGCAAAAGAAGCAACAGGAGGAATTACGGGAGATTTTAAATCCAGGATGCTTTCGATGGCAAGGGCAAGGCTGACGTCAGCTCAATGGGCGGAATGTATTGCAATTGGCCGCGAATATGCTGAACAAATGAGACCTTATGTTGAATAAATCTGTTTTTCCCTGCACATACTAACACAGGGTGATGAAAATGAGCAATAACAAAAACTATAACGAAGCTCAGTATGATAACAAAAACAACAATAACAACAATCAGAACAAAAACGAAAACAACAACAACCAGAACAAAAACAACAATAACAACAACCAGAACAAAAACGAAAACAAAAGATAAGAAACAAAAAATAAAAATGCGTTTGGAGTTTGTCCAAACGCATTTTTACTTTTGTTAACAAAATCTTATTTTGATTCCAAATTGAATTTTTTTCTGAACTTTTCAACACGTCCGCCGGTGTCAACAAGCTT
>JAZSKF010000079.1:0-11703 GCA_045534715.1 Clostridia bacterium
TATAATATACTAATAGTAGTAAATATTGACAGACGGCATTATTTGTGATACAATAACCTAACACAATATTTAATAGAAAAAAGGGTTAGGAGAGGTAAAAAATGAGAAAAAAGTTTGGAAAAATTATAGCAATATGCTTGTTTATTACAATTTTATGCCAACTGAGCGTATTTGCAAAAGAAGAAATTATTAACGTTACTATTAACAGAGAAAAAATTGAATTTGACCAAAATCCAATAATTATAAGCGGAAGAACACTTGTGCCGCTGAGAAAGATTTTTGAAAGTTTAAATGCCTTTGTAGAGTGGGACGATGCTTCGCAAAGTGTATACGCGAAAAAAGGTGCCACAGAAATATCCCTTACCATAGACAGCAATATTGCAAAAGTAAACGGTAAGGAAATTTTGCTTGATGTGCCGGCAAAAATTGTAAATGACAGGACTCTTGTACCTGCAAGATTTGTTGCCGAAACACTAAATTGCAATGTTGGGTGGAATGGTGACACAAACACTGTAATAATAAATTCCTACAAACCATTGGCAGATGAAAAGAATTTGTTTAGTGTGGATAAGGTTACATATGGAAAATATATTGCCACAAATGGAAAAGTCTATGCAAACCCCATATATAATCATAGCGAGCTTATGAAGGTTACTCCCGGAGATACAATTTATTTTACCGATTACAGATTTCCAACAAAGGTAAGATTTGTTACAGCGTATGATGCGAATAAAAAAGCTGTTGCGGAATGTGGATCAGCAAATGCGGTTGACAAATATATTGTGCCGCAGGGTATAGAATATATTGCCGTAACAACATATGAAAAAAGCGATGCAAATCTAAAAATATCAAATTCAAACGGTATAGACGGATTCATACCGGAGGAAATTTGCGTGGCGGACGGGAAGAAAGTTACCATATATGCAAACCAACTTGTTTCCGCGCGGCAGGAGGAACTTAAATTTGAATGGGAATGTAAAGTGGGAAAAGAAAAGGATGGGAATTATATAATAGAAGCCAATGGTAATTTTGGGAATTATCCCCTCAAAGTTACAGCGATTGATGAAGACGGCAAGATTGTTTGGACAGGGAGTTCTACTGTAAAAATTGTAAAAGACGAGCTTCCAAAAATGAAATTCCTTGCAATTGGCGATTCTCTTTCAAACAGCAAGCCGTGGCTCAATCTTTTAAAAGAGGATTCAGACGGGAAAATTGAGTTTGTAGGGACCAGAGGAAGAAACACAATTTTTTTTGAGGGAAGAAGCGGTTTTTCGTCAAATAGTTATATGAAAGCAACAGAATATACATTTGAAAATGAGGGAGTGCATCCTTTCTGGGACGGGGAAAGATTTAACTGGAATTATTATAAAACCACAACCGGAGTTCAGCCTGATGTGGTGCAGATTTTCCTTGGAATAAACGGAATCCAAAACAGTCCGGTAAGAAATGTCAACAACATAGTGAAAATGGTTGACTATATAAAAAACGACGACCCGAACATACCAATCTTTGTAGTAAACACAATGTATAAAGGGCCTTTGACAGACGATATAGAACACACCAAAGTTTTTAACCTTATGGAGAGACTGAATAATGTTCTGTCAAATTATGAAAACGTGTATATTGTTCCCGTAGCTGTTACGCATGACAGCAACAACAACTATTCGGAAAAAGACCAGATACATCCTAAGGAAGAGGGATTTACACAGATTGCAGACGTTATCTACAGCAGTTTGTGTGCGCATATAAAATAAAAAAAGCGAAAGGAAAAACTCCTTTCGCTTTTTTATGTACTGTAATTATTCGCTTTTCTTTTCAGGGTCAACGTAGAGAGGACTGATAGAAATGTCTTCATAAATTCTCTTGATTGCTTCCGCACATATAGGAGCAACAGAAAGAACTTTGAATTTCTCCAGCATTTTGCTCTTGGGAAGCGGAATTGTGTCAAGAAAGACAATTTCCTGAAGCGGAGATTCGTTCAGACGGTCAATAGCCGGACCTGAAAGAACAGCATGTGTGCAAGCACAGTAAACTGCTTTTGCGCCACGTTCCATAAGAGCAGAAGCACCTGCTGCTATTGTGCCGGCAGTATCTATCATATCGTCAACCATAATGCAGTGCTTGTCCTTAATATCGCCAATAACATTCATAATTTCTGCAACGTTGGGACGCGGACGGCGTTTATCAACAATTGCAAAAGGAACATTAAGGCGCTGAGCAAACTGTCTTGCTCTGCCAACGCTACCATGGTCGGGAGAAACGATGCAGACATTTTCAAGCTCATCTTTAAATTTATATTTGAAGTAATTCGCAAGAAGTGGTCCACCATACAAATGGTCAACAGGGATATTGAAAAAGCCCTGAATCTGAGGTGCATGCAAGTCTATTGTAAGCACTCTGTCTGCGCCTGCAGTTGTTATAAGGTCGGCAACGAGTTTGGCAGAGATGGGGTCTCTTGCCTTTGCTTTTCTGTCTTGACGTGCATAACCAAAATATGGAAGAACAGCTGTAATCTTAGCTGCAGATGCTCTTTTGAAAGCATCAATCATAATGAGAAGTTCCATAATATTATCGTTTACGGGATTTGATGTGGACTGAATTACAAACACTTCAGAGCCCCTGACCGTTTCGTTAATATTAACAGATATTTCTCCGTCACTAAAAATCTTTACCTCAGAATTGCCAAGCGTAAGACCAAGTTTTGCGGCAATGTCTTTAGCAAGTTTTTTGTGAGAGTTTCCGGCAAAAATCTTTATGTTTTTCCCGTGAATCGGACCCATTCTTTATCACTCCTTATATTTATTTAATTATGTATGGGTACATAATTTTATTTAAACTTTTTCGTTTTGCGCCAACCGGTTTTGTTAATCTGGCGGGACCTTGCAAGTGCAAGAGAATCAGCAGGAACATCCTCTGTAATGGTGGAACCCGCAGCGGTATATGCACCGTCGCCGACGGTTACGGGAGCAACTAAGTTCGTGTTACAACCGATAAACGCATCATTTCCTATTGTGGTGCGGAACTTGTTCTGACTGTCATAGTTAACAGTTACAGTGCCGCAACCGAAATTAACTCTGCTGCCAACGTCGCTGTCGCCAACATAGGTGAGATGTGCAATTTTTGTTCCGTCCCCGATAACAGAGTTTTTAAGTTCCACAAAGTCGCCAACTTTAACATTATCGCCAACCGTGCAGCCGGGACGGATATAGGCAAAAGGACCAACGTTTACGCCTTCGCCGATTTTGCCGGAAAGGATGACTGAAGACTTTATATTGCAATTGTCGCCGATGACAGAATCTTCAATCTCACAGGAAGGGCCGATTGTGCAACCGCTTCCGATAACGCTGCTACCTTTTATTATTGTGTTTGGATATATAACGGTATCAGCCTGGATTTTAACGTCCCCACCGATGTATGTAGTTTTCGGGTCAATTATTGCCACACCCGATTTCATAAGAGCGTCGTTTATTCTGCTGCGCATAATAGCATCGGCATTTGCAAGCTGAACAAGGTCGTTTATGCCCAGAATTTCGGAAACATCTTTTGTCTGGTATGCACCAACATTATAGCCGTTTCTAAGAAGAATTTCTATAGTATCGGTAAGATAGTATTCTGCCTGAGCATTGTCGTTTTTAATGTCAGCAAGAGCAGCTCTTAAAAGACCTACATCAAAACAGTACATACCCGAATTTACTTCGGTTATCTGTTTCTGAACAGCGGTTGCGTCCTTATCTTCTATAATTGCTTTGACGTTAAGCTGATCATCTCTTAAAATTCTGCCATAGCCTGCGGGATTATCAAGGCTTGCTGTTATAACAGTTGCAGCAAAACGGTTGTCAAAATGATATTTAATAGCGGCAGACAGAGTTTCTGTTGTAATAAGAGGAGCATCGCCCGCAAGAACAAGAACAGCGCCGTCGTCCTCCAGCTGAGGCATCGCCGACATAACGGCGTGGCCTGTGCCAAGCTGCTGTTCCTGAAGCGCATATTTTTTATCCTCGCCAAGACAGGCTTTAACCTGGTTGGCACCTGCGCCCACAACAGTTATAATATTGTTAATTCCTGCAGAAGTAACTGCAGAATAAACCCATTTAATGATTGGAGAAAAACAAAGCTCATGTGTAACCTTGGCTTTTGATGATTTCATTCTTGTGCCGGAACCGGCGGCCAAAATCACAGATGAAACTGAAGACATAATGTCTACCTCCCAAAAAATTTTTCTTTTATATTTATATTATCTCACATTTACGACATTATTTCAAGTCTTTTTGAAAATTTGACAAAGTGACAAATTTCTCGGCTTTTTTTATGGCATATTTGAACAAGAGTGCCAATAAGTTTTCTTGACAATAAAATGACGGTGTGATAGTATATAGAATGTTATATTTGGTGGCAAACCCCATTTCACGAGGTGAATTTAATGAATTTACAAATAGAACCAGAACGTAAAAAGGTAAAAGAAACCGTTTTAACATGCAAAAAGAGCTTGCTTGTGGTGGCACTTTTGTCCCTTGCTGTTTTTTTTGTTACTTCCATAATACAAAACGACTTTTTTAGTTTGATGCATTTTGTATATTTTGCATATCCTGCCATACTCCTATTAAATGTTCTGCCGGTATTTCTTATTGGCGGTGCAGTTTTCTTTATGACGGGACGGGTATGGATAGGATGTCTTGTTGCCTATATACCAACTGTTGTGGCGGCTATTGCAAATTATTATAAAGTGAATTTTCGTGACGAGCCCATCAAAATAAGCGATTTAATGCTGCTTTCAGAGCTTACAAATATTACCCAGGGTTATACCTTTAAACTGACGCTTGGGATTGTTGTTGGTGTGGCGTGTGCGGCGGCACTTGTTGTGTTTGCTGCAAAAAAAATAAAAACTGCTAAAATGAAAGTCTGGGTGAGAGCGGTTGGAGCACTTTGCTGTGTTTGTCTTATGGCTTTATCCTATAACTTCATTTACACAAACAAAACAATTTATGATTCAATTCCTACCTGGAACAACGAGTTTCACGATGCGGATGTTGTTAAACACAAAGGCATTGTCTACTCCTTTTTAAACAGTGCTAACTTTAAAAAGTATGGGATGCCTGATGGTTACTCTGAAGAAAAAGTGAATGAAATTTTAAAAACTTCAGTTTCGGCAGAAGCGAAAACTGACGAAAACATCAATGTGTTTGCTATAATGGGAGAGGCTTTCTTTGATGTCCGCACAGGAGGGAAAGTGGAATTTTTCGGTGAACAGAACCCATACAAAAATTATGACAGAGTGAAAAAAGAAGGGTACAGCGGCAGTATAGTTGTTCCGGGCTTTGGCGGCAGCACCGAATCCACCGAATTTGAATTTCTCACCGGTGCAAGCCAGTATCTCCTGGATGAAAGTATGCCTACTGCATACAAAACTTTTGTTACAGAAAAAACCTATGGACTTACTCAGTATTTTGTGGACAGAGGATATGACGCGGTAGCAATTCACCCCGGTTACGGCTGGTTTTACAACCGAAAGAATGCATATAAAAACCTGGGGTTTGAAAAGTTTGTTTCAAGAGACGACCTTCCTGATGGTCAGCCACAGATTAACGGGTATATTCTTGATGAAGTCACAACAGATTTAATTATTGGAAACTATGAGGAGCATAACCGCAAAAATCCGCAAAAACCCTATTTTAACTTTACTGTTACAATACAGAACCACGGACCTTATCCGGCAAAAGATATGGGGTTTGGTAATATATTGAAACAAACCGACGGAATGTCTGACGACATGTATCATATAATAAACAATTATCTTAAAGGAATTGGCGACACGGATGCGCTGCTTGGTGAAATATGCGATTTTGCATCCGCACAGGAAAAACCCATCGTGATTTTGTTTTTCGGCGACCATCTGCCATATCTTGACGAAAATGATGTCGGTTTTGAGCTTATAGGTTACGATATAAAACCTCAAACCTACGAGGGACTCCAGAACAAACACACAACACCATACGTTATGTGGTGTAACGACAGTGCAAAAGAAATTATAAAGAAAAATCGCGGGGCTGTTAAAAGGGGAAAGGGACCGGAAATTTCTTCAGGCTTCCTCGCAGCAGAACTTTTAGATTATCTTGGCATGGAAAAGTCGGATTATTTCCGGTTTGTCTATGATTTTAAAGACCGTGTTAACATTATAACTCCCTATTATTACAAAAGCGGAGAAACTTATTTCAAGAAACCAGATGAAGAAATTTCTTCCATGATAGAAGATTATAAAATTCTGCAGTATTATAATTTCAGGGAGTATGCGAAGGTTGACAAATGATGTCCACAGGTGTATAATAAAGTCAAAATTGCACATGGGGGAATGAAAGGATTATGGAAAAAGTTCACATTATGACACACCCTCTTATCGTTCACAAAACAACAATGATGAGAGACAAAAACACAACTGTAAAAGATTTCAGAGCTTATGCAAACGAAATTGCTCTTCTCATGGGCTATGAAGCAACAAGAGACCTTGAGATGGAAGACAAGAAAGTTGAAACTCCTATGATGGAAATGACAGGAAAAATGATTAAAAGAGATGTGGCTATTGTTCCTATTCTGCGTGCAGGACTTGGAATGGTGGACGCACTTTTAGAGCTTGTTCCTACAGCAAAAGTGGGTCACATCGGCCTCTACCGCGACCATGAAACTCTTCAGCCTGTTGAGTATTATTGCAAACTTCCCACCGAACTTGACAAACGACAGGTTATTGTAGTTGACCCCATGCTTGCAACAGGCGGCAGCGCAAGTGCAGCTATTGACTTTATAAAAAAACGCGGAGCAAAAGACATCAAATTTATGTGTCTTATAGCGGCGCCGGAGGGCATTGAAGTATTAAGCAAAGCACATCCGGACGTTGAGATATACTGTGGAGCTTTGGATGAAAAGCTTAACGAAAACGGATACATTCTTCCCGGTCTTGGTGACGCGGGTGACAGACTCTTCGGAACCTTATAAAATATTGATGCTTTAATAAAATAAAACGGTTGTCCCTGTTTTTTGGGACAACCGTTTTTTGTTATATGGTAAATCATAAAAAGGGTATGAAAACAATATAATATTTTGTAGAAATATATGAAAGAGGTGAAAAAGATGGCGGAAGGCAGGATAATTGTGAAAACAAGCACATCGGGTATGCTCATCCCGGTGGAGGATGCAAAAGTTTTTATAATCCGCAAAACAGAAGGAAAGGACAATATTATTGCGTCGAGAAGCACAGGCAGAAGCGGCATAACCGATTCCATAATTGTTTCTGCGCCCGATAAAATAAATAGTCAGTCCCCCGATGGTGGCAGGGCGTATGCTTCAGTTGATATACGGGTGGAACACCCCCTTTACTACACACTGTATATTAAAGATGCGCAGGTGTTTGCCGACACCGAAAGTGTCCAGCGGGCAGAGCTTATACCCCTTGCAATACCATCAGGCGACAAAACGAAAAATATTGTTATCACACCGCAAAATGTATAGTTTGATTTGTGAGAGGAGATTTTTATGGCAAGAGTTTTCCCTTTTGTTCCGGAAAGCATAACAGTTCATTTAGGCGCGCCGGCATCGGACGCCGAAAATGTGACAGTATCTTTTGTGGATTACATAAAAAATGTTGCTTCAAGCGAAATTTATCCCACCTGGGAGCCTGCGGCACTACTGGCAAATATAAATGCGCAGGTGTCCTATGCACTTAACAGAGTTTATCTGGAATACTATCCCAGCAGGGGATATAATTTTGATATTACAAACAACACGGCATTTGACCAGAAATTCATATACGGAAGAACAATATTTGACAATATCAGCAAAATTGTTGACGAGGTTTTTGATACATATATAAGACGTCAGGGGTTTATTGAACCGCTGGCGGCAAAATACTGCAATGGGACAACAGTTACTTGTGACGGCTTGTCCCAATGGGGAAGCCAGGAACTTGCAGAAAGCGGATATAACGATGTGGAAATTTTAAGATATTACTACGGCAACGATATAGAAATTGTTCCGGACGCTAGGGTAATTACCAACAGACCGTCATATCCGGGGTTTGATATAGGACCCGGCGCCAGCGGCGACTATGTGAACGTTATTCAGACCGAACTTAACAGGATATCCCAGAACTATCCGCTTATTCCCAAAATAGGCACAGTTACCGAATTTTACGGTGAGCTTACTGAAGAGGCGGTAAGAACTTTCCAGGAAATTTTCGGGCTTGAGCCTACGGGGATAGTGAACAAAGCTACCTGGTATGAACTTATATTTATTTATGTCGGGGTAACAAGGCTTGCAGAGCTTAATTCGGAAGGGCAACAACTTTTCGGAGAAAGTCTTGAATATCCTGATGCCATTTCAAAAGGAAATAAAGGGCAGAAGGTTGTGATACTGCAATATTTCTTAAATGTTCTGTCCGATTTTTATGCGGTAATTCCGCCCGTTCCCATAGACGGCGATTTTGAAGATGAAACCTTTGATTCGGTTGTAGCGGCACAGAGATATTTTGGTCTGCCTGAAACGGGAGTTGTGGGAGATGAAACGTGGAACATCATATATGACGCATACAAGGGAATAGTAGAAACTATTTTTACAGACAGAGAGATTTTCCCGGTGGACACAAAAACCTTTGGCGGAACAGAACTTAAATTCGGGTCAAGCGGCGAAGATGTGATGGAACTGCAAAAGTATATAAACTCCGCCGCACAGCAATATGCTACGGTAAATCCTGTATCGGAAAACGGTATTTTCGGCAGGCACACCAGATGGGCAGTTATGGAATATCAGAAGCAAAACGGCATTAACCAGACTGGTACGGTAGACAGAGAAACCTGGAACAGACTGGCAAATACACATAGGGATGTTCAGTCTGCAGGGACGTCGCGACCTACACAGTTTCCGGGGAAAACCCTGAAAGAAAATGATGTTGATGGAGGGAGAACATGAACAGAACAGAATTTCCTTTAACAGGCGAACCAATAAGAAGTATGCAGACTTTCCTGAGAAAAATATCTGAAAGAAGAGACATCCCCAAAGTTGTGACCGACGGAATTTTCGGCGGGCAGACAAAGGATGCGGTGATGGCGTTTCAAAGACTGTATAAGCTCAAGCCCACCGGTGAGGCTGACAAGGAAACCTGGGATAAAATTGTGGAAATTTTTGACGAGGTCACAAAAGAAACTGCACCGCCCGACTGTCTTGTAATTTTTCCCGAATCAGGATATATCATAGAAGCGGGCAGTGAGGACCGGCTGCTTTATGTATTGCAGGCGGCACTGAAAGGGATTTCTGAAAATGTTGAAAATGTTCCCGGCGCAAATATAACGGGAGTTCACGACGAGGCGAGCGTTGCAGCGGTTAAAAGTATTCAGAAAATCTCGGGGATGGAAGAAACGGGAAGAATAGACAAAGATACCAGCAATGCGATTGCGGAAGTATATCAGTTTTTTGTTGTGAAAAGCATAACCCCTCCCGAGACGGAATATGAGGACTATCCGGGAAGTGAAAATAAAAGAGAGGATGAGTCGGCAAGAGGGGTGGAAGGGGAAAAAGGTATAAGATAACGCCGTATAAAACTACATTTTTCGGGGTAGGATAATAAAAAAATTTTGTATAAATTAACCAAAATATTTAACGGTTTTTCTGTAAAATTTATGGCGGGCAGCAGTTGACGGCATAAAAAGTATATGATATAATGATAAATTGCCACGTATATTCTAAAATGACAATTTTCTATATATTAAGGAAATTTTGATAAACAAATTCAAAATTAAGAGTATAGGCTTTTACAAATAAGGCGGATTTCGGGAAAAATCTGCTTAAATGAGGTGATTTTTATGCAACGACCTGCTCCGAAAATGTACGGAAGAAATGAGAGAAGAACCTTTGCAAGAATCGAAGAATGTTTGGAGATGCCAAATCTTATCGAGATTCAGAAAAACTCCTACAACTGGTTCATGGAAAAGGGGCTTAAAGAGGTTTTTGAGGATGTGTCGCCGATAAACGACCATTCGGGAAATCTTTCTCTTGAATTCTACGACTATTACTTTGACGCTACTCCCAAGTATTCAATTGAGGAGTGCAAAGAAAGAGATGCGACATATTCTGTTGCTCTCAGAGTTAAAGTGAGACTTGTAAACAGGGAAACAGGCGAAATCAAAGAACAGGAAATTTTCATGGGTGATTTCCCGCTTATGACACCGCAGGGAACATTTATCATCAACGGTGCTGAAAGGGTTATTGTCAGCCAGCTTGTTCGTTCTCCCGGCATATACTATGACAAAACACAGGACAAGACCGGTAAACCGCTTTATTCTTCCACGTTTATACCAAACAGAGGTGCGTGGCTTGAATATGAGACCGATTCATCCGATATCTTTTCTGTAAGAATAGACAAGACCAGAAAAATGCCTATAACCGTACTTATACGTGCACTAGGTCTTAAAACGGACGAAGACATTCTTAACATGTTTGGACACAGTTCCAAAATTGCTGCTACACTTGAAAAAGACAGTGCAAAAACAGAAGATGATGCGCTGATTGAGGTTTACAAAAAAATCAGACCGGGCGAACCGCCGACGGTTGAAAGTTCAAGAGCTCTTGTCGATGGCATGTTCTTTGATTTCAAAAGATATGACCTTGCAGGAGTTGGAAGATACAAGGTAAACAAAAAGCTTGCTTTTGCAAACAGAGTTGTTGGATATAAACCTGCACAACCGATAGTTGACCCTGACACAGGCGAAATAATTTGTGGTGTGGATGACGTTATCACAAAAGAAATTGCAAAAGAACTTGATAACAGTGCTGTTAACAGAATTTATTTAAGCATTGATGGAAAAGAGGTTCCCGTCTTCTCCAACAATCTTATCGACATAAACAGAAGAGTAAACGTTGACATTTCCGACCTTGAGATAAAAGAAAGAGTATATCTCCCGGTACTTGAAGACATCCTTGCAGATGCTAAAACGGACGAGGAAATATATTCTGCAATCAAGAGAAATGCGGATCTTTTGGTATGCAAACATCTTCATGTTGACGATATTTTCTCATCGATAAACTATATCACTTGCCTTGAAGAAGGTATCGGCAACTTTGACGATATCGACCATTTGGGTAACAGACGTTTGCGTTGCGTGGGCGAACTTCTGCAGAATCAGTTCAGAGTTGGTTTTGCAAGAATGGAACGTGTTGTAAAAGAAAGAATGGTTATCCAGGATCCTGACATAGCATCTCCGCAGAACCTTATAAATATAAGACCTGTGGTTGCTACTATCAGAGAATTCCTTGGTTCTTCCCAGCTTTCACAGTTTATGGACCAGACAAACCCGCTTGCAGAGCTCACTCATAAGAGAAGACTTTCTGCACTTGGACCGGGCGGTCTTTCACGTGACCGTGCAGGTTTCGAAGTTCGTGATATTCACTATTCTCACTATGGAAGAATGTGTCCGGTAGAAACCCCGGAAGGACCGAACATAGGTCTTATCAGTTCGCTTACAACATACGCGAGAATAAACGAGCACGGATTTATAGAAGCTCCTTACAGAAAAGTTGACAAAGAAAAAGGAATTGTTACAAACGAAATAGTATATATGTCCGCTGATGAAGAGGATGGATTTATTGTTGCTCCTGCCAACGAACCGCTTGAAGCAGACGGCAGATGGGTGAAATCCAAAGCAGCAGTAAGATATAAGGAAGAAA
>JAZSKF010000136.1:0-1505 GCA_045534715.1 Clostridia bacterium
CAGAAGGTTGTTGTTGTGGAAGACCTTATTTCTACAGGTGGAAGTGTTATAGAGGTTGTCGACGCACTCCGCGAAGCCGGCACAGAGGTTTAAGGTATTGTAAGCATATTTACATACGGAATGAAAAAAGGACTTGAAAGACTTGCAGCGGCAGATGTTAAAAATGTGAGCCTCACAAACTTTGATGTTATAGCAGAGGTTGCGGCAGAAACAGGATATATTGCGGAAAGCGATATTGCAAGACTTAAAGCTTTCAGAGACAATCCGTCAGACGAAAGCTGGATAAAGGGGTAATAGAAATGAGAAGTCTTATAGACATACAGGATTTTTCGGTTGAAGAAATAGAAGAGCTGATAAAAAAAGCGGAAGACATAATAGAAAATCCTGCCAAATACAGCGAAAAATGCAGAGGTAAAAAACTTGCAACCCTCTTTTTTGAACCATCTACAAGAACAAGGCTGAGTTTTGAGGCGGCTATGTATGAGCTTGGCGGCAACGTTCTTGGATTTTCCGAAGCTGCGTCAAGTTCCACTGCAAAGGGAGAAAGCGTTGCAGACACAGTGAAAACTGTCAGCTGCTATGCCGATATAATTGCTATGCGCCATCCCAAAGAGGGAGCGCCGCTTGTGGCAATGCAAAATGCCGGTATCCCCATAATAAATGCCGGGGACGGCGGTCACAATCATCCCACACAGACTCTCACAGACCTGCTCACAATAAAAAGAGAAAAGGGGAGCCTCAATAATCTTACCATCGGTTTTTGCGGAGACCTTAAATTTGGCAGAACAGTACATTCACTTATAAGTGCTATTTCAAGATACAACGGTATAAAAGTTGTGCTTATTTCTCCAAACGAGCTCAAACTTCCCAGTTATGTGAAAAAGGATATTCTGGAGAAAAAGGGAATAGAATATTTGCAGACAACCGACCTTGACTCTGTTATCGGTCAGCTTGATGTTCTATACATGACAAGAGTACAGGCCGAGAGATTTTTCAGCGAAGAAGAATATTTAAGACTTAAAGACAGCTATATCCTCACAGAAGAAAAACTTAAAAACGCAAGAGAAGACCTTGCAATAATGCACCCGCTTCCCAGAGTAAACGAAATTTCCGTTTCAGTGGACAAGGACCCCAGAGCGTGTTATTTCAAACAGGTTTTAAACGGAAAGTTTGTTAGAATGGCGCTCATTTTAAAGCTTTTGGAGGTGGACTGATTTGAACATAGATTCAGTTAAAAACGGTGTTGTTATTGACCATATCAAAGCAGGAAAAAGCATGGAGATTTATTCGCTTTTAAACCTGGAAACGCTTGACTGCAGTGTTGCGATAATAAAGAATGTAACAAGCGCAAAAATGGGCAAAAAAGATATTATAAAGATTGATGCCAGCATAGAAATCAACTTTGATGTTCTGGGATATATTGACCCGGACATTACGATTAACATCATAAAAGACTCGAAAATTGAACAATAATTGCTCTTTGTACTTCCCGAAAAGCTTACAGG
>JAZSKF010000135.1:0-12718 GCA_045534715.1 Clostridia bacterium
AACAACAAGCTTGGCGGCGACGATTTTGACGAAGGTATTATGCAGTGGATTGCTGCAGAATTCAAAAAAGATTCAGGCATAGACCTCACAAACGACAAAAGTGCTATGCAGCGTCTTAAAGAAGCTGCCGAAAAAGCAAAAATTGAGCTTTCAGGTGTTAGCTCAACAAATATCAATCTTCCCTTTATAACTGCAGATGCAACAGGTCCCAAACATCTTGATCTCACACTTACAAAAGCAAAGTTTGACGAGCTCACAGATGACCTTGTTGAAAAAACTATGGAACCTGTCAGAAAATCTCTTTCGGACGCAGGTCTTAACCCATCACAGATTGACAAAATTCTTCTTGTCGGCGGTTCAACACGTATCCCTGCTGTTCAGGAAGCGGTTAAAAAGCTTATAAACAAGGAACCTCACAAAGGCATCAACCCCGACGAATGTGTTGCTATGGGTGCTTCCATTCAGGCAGGCGTTCTTGCAGGCGACGTTCAGGACCTTGTTCTTCTTGACGTTACTCCCCTTTCACTCGGTCTTGAAACACTTGGTGGTGTGTTCACAAAACTTATAGAAAGAAACACAACCATTCCTACAAAGAAAAGTCAGGTATTCTCAACAGCGGCAGACAATCAGCCGGCAGTTGATATTCATATTCTCCAGGGCGAACGTGAAATGGCTGAATATAACAAAACTCTCGGCAGATTCCAGCTTTCAGGTATTGCTCCCGCTCCCAGAGGCGTTCCGCAGATTGAAGTAACCTTTGACATTGACGCAAACGGTATTGTTCACGTTTCTGCAAAAGACCTCGGCACAGGAAACGCTCAGGATATTACAATCACAGCAAGCACAAACTTAAACGACGAAGAAATTGACAGAGCCGTTAAAGAAGCTGAAAAATATGCTGAAGAGGACAAAAAACGCAAAGAAGCCATAGACATCCGAAACAATGCTGATTCTATGGTATATCAGACAGAAAAAATCTTAAAGGAAAACGGAGATAAATTCCCGGCAGAAGATAAATCCGAAATTGAAGCTGAGCTTGAAAATGTTAAAAAAGCTCTTGAAGGAACAGACAATGATGCTATAAAAGCAGCAACTGAAAAACTTACAGAAAAGTTCCACAAAATGTCTGAAAAAATGTATCAGCAGGCAGCTCCCCAGGGTGGCGAAAACGGTGCACCCGATATGAACGGTGCAAATAGCGACGCTCAGGATGCCGATTTTAAAGAAATCTGATTTAAATTAAAAACGCCCGTACTTTTTTGTGCGGGCGTATACCCATTTTTACCCCCAAGGAGGAAACCATGTCGAAACGAGATTATTATGAGGTGTTGGGCGTTGACAAAAGCGCTTCAGCCGATGAAATAAAAAAATCCTATCGTAAACTTGCAAAACAATATCACCCCGACCTTCATCCCGGAGATGCAAAAGCGGAAGAAAAGTTCAAAGAACTCAGCGAAGCCTACGAGGTTCTCAGCGACCCTCAGAAGAAAGCCAACTATGACCAGTTTGGCCATGACGGTCCGCAAGGATTTGGCGGTGCCGGCGGTTTTGGCGGATTCGGAGGGTTTGATGACCTTGGCGATATTTTTGGCAGCTTTTTCGGCGGCGGCAGAAGCAGCGCTCGCAGAAACGGACCTGTCCGTGGACGTGATATTGAAGTTGTTGAAGTTGTTTCTTTTGAAGAAGCCGCTTTTGGCGTTAAACGTGACGTTACTTTCTCTCACGTGGAAAACTGCCCTGACTGCTCAGGCAGCGGTGCTAAAAAAGGCACTTCTCCCGAAACCTGTTCAAACTGTTCAGGTTCAGGTCAGGTCCGCACAGTTCAGCGCACACCTTTTGGCCAGTTTCAGACAACTCAGCCTTGTTCGGTGTGTGGCGGCAGCGGTAAAATAATAAAAGAAAAATGCTCAACCTGTGACGGAAAAGGCAAAGTGCGCCGTAAGATTACCGAAACCGTTAATATCCCCGCGGGCATAGACGACGGACAGACCATTTCCGTTTCTGGAAAAGGCGATGCCGGTTCACGCGGTGGACCAAACGGCGATTTATACGTGACGGTACATATCCGTCCTCATACCATATTTGAACGTCAGGGCACGAGTGTTTTATGCAGCATCCCCATCACTTTTGTTCAGGCGGCTCTGGGTGGTGACATTGATGTTCCCACCATTCACGGCAAGGTTAAAATGACTGTGCCTGAAGGCACACAGCCGGGCACCGAATTCCGTCTTCGCGGAAAAGGAATACCGTCTCTCCGCAGCAAAACCCCAGGCGACCAGTTTGTGACCATTGTTGTGGAAGTTCCCAAAAATTTGTCGGGCGAGCAAAAGCAAATTCTTGAAAAATTTGCAGAGCTTTCCAATGATAAAAACTATAACAAAAAGAAAAAATTCAGCGAAAAATTAAAAGACTTTTTTGATTGATTGAAGGTATAGATATGAATTGGACTGAAATAACAATAAAAGCGTCTGCCCACTCGGCAGAACCCATCAGCGGAGTACTCTATTCAACGGGCGTGGGTGGCGTTTCGGTTACCGACCCGTCACTTCTTAACGAGTCTCAGAGACTCACTGCCGCATGGGATGTTTTGGACGAGGATGTAAGATGTCAGTATGATATTGACTATGCACTTATTAAAGCATATTATCCTCCCGAAACAGACATAGAAGAAACTCTTCGCGCCATTAAAGAAGGAATTTCTTCACTTAAAGACACTTTTGATATAGGCGATGTTGAAATATCTACTGCGACCGTTTGTGAACAGGACTGGGAAAATTCCTGGAAAAAATATTATAAACCTGTGAATGTGGGCAAACATATTGTTATAAAACCGTTGTGGGAAGAACTTGAAAATTCTGACCGCGATGTTGTTATAGAGCTTGATCCGGGTATGGCTTTCGGCACCGGCACACACGAAACAACCAGAATGTGTCTTGCATTGCTTGAAGAATTTGTAACTCCTGAGAGCTCCCTTTTGGATATCGGCACGGGCAGCGGCATACTTTCCATTGGTGCTGCAAAACTTGGTTGCGGCAAAATTGTTGCTTCGGATATTGACAGCGTGGCTGTGAAAGTGGCAAAAGAAAACGCTGCACTTAACGGTGTCCAAGATAAAATTGATATTCGCCACGGCGACCTCACCGAAAATGTCAGCGGAAAATATGACATTGTTGTTGCCAATATAATTGCCGACGCGGTTATTATGTTGTCTGAGGTTGCGGGTAATTTTATGAAACCGGACGGCGTATATATTACATCGGGAATTATAGACCACCGTTTAGACGATGTTAAAAAAGCGCTCGATAAATTCGGGTTTAAAATTCAGCGTGTTGTGACAGAAGGTGAATGGGCAGCCATTGTCTGCACCAGATAAGGAGTTTAAATACTGCTATGAGAAGATTTTTTGCAGATACATCATCTGAAAATGTTATAATTACGGGCAGTGATGCCCATCATATAACTGATGTGCTTCGTCTTAAAGAGGGTGACGAGGTAATTGTTTGCAGTGGTGACGGATATGACTGTGTCACAAAACTTACCTCCTTTTCAAAAGAAGAAGTGTGTGGCAAAATTGTAAATCGTGTTCCCTCATCCGGCGAACCTGCTGTTTCCATTAAAATATTTCAGTGTTTGCCTAAAGGAGACAAATTTGAACTGATAATTCAAAAAGCGGTTGAACTTGGCGTTTCGGGCATTGTCCCCGTTATGTCCAGACGGTGTGTCACAAAGCTCACCGCCGACAAGGCAAAAAGCAAAACAGAACGTTGGAACAAAATTGCCGAGGCTGCCGCAAAACAGTCGGGTAGAGGGCTTATCCCTACTGTTTTCCCGCCTGTTTCCTTTAACAATGCAGTCAGTATGATTATGCAAGCAGACCTTTCTGTTGTTGCATACGAGCTTGAACAGGAACGGTCTCTTAAAGACCTACTCGAAACCCGACCCGAAATAAAATCGGTGAACATTTTCATTGGCCCCGAAGGCGGTATTGACGATGAGGAGATTTTAAAGCTTAAAAAAGCCGGTGCAATTTCCGTTTCTCTCGGCCAGAGAATTCTCCGGACCGAAACTGCACCTCTTGCAGTAATTTCAAACATAATTTATCATTATGAATAGTCAAAAGGAGATGATTTTTATGCACCTTCTCTACAAAATATGCAGCATCCCTGCCCTGTCCGGATTTGAACACACCGGCAGCGAGGCTCTGCTTTCCATTTTTAAAGACTACCTTTCAGATTGCCAGATTGACCCATCGGGGAATGTGATGGGTTTTTTACGTTGCGGAAAAAAAGACGCACCACTCATTATGCTTGAAGCGCACTATGATACGATTGGTCTTGTAGTAAGCAACATTTTAGACGGCGGGTTTTTAACCTTTGCTTCTCTCGGCGGGTTTGACCCCAGAATTTTGCCTTCTCAGGAAGTTATCATTCACGGTAAAAAAGATATATACGGCGTAATTGGTGCAAAACCTCCCCATATTTTATCTGTTGCCGACAGAAAAAAAGCCGTTAAATTAGATGATTTAACCATAGATACCGGTTATAGCCGGGAAGAACTTGAAAAAATTGTTTCTGTCGGTTGTCCGATAACTGTCGAACACAAACATATGCTTCTGGGCGAAGACAGGTATAGCGGCAGCGGTCTTGATAATCGTGCGGGTGTTTATGCTCACCTCAAAGCTATAGAAATTCTAAAAAACGAAAATCTTAATGCCGACATTTGTGTTGTTGCAGCACACTCTGAAGAAATCGGAAGATTTGGTGCAAAAATTTCGGCAGACAGACTAAACCCCTCTCTTGCCGTTGTTGTGGATGTTACACATGGCGACACACCTGACGGAGAAAAAGGAAGAACCTGCACTCTCGGCAAAGGTCCTGCAGTTTGCCTTGGACCCAATTTAAACAGAAAATACACCTCCCTGCTGAAAAAAGCTATGGAGGATAACAAAATAGATTATCAGACAGAGGTTGAACCGGGCGACACCGGTACAGACGCCTGGGATATTCAGATTTCATCTTTCGGCATACCCTGCGTACTTCTTTCCATTCCTCTGCGGTATATGCACACAACGGTAGAAACCCTCTCTCTTTCTGACCTTGAATCTACCTCTGCAGCAATTGCAGCTTTTGTAAAATCCTGTTTCGGAGGTGACCATAATGCTTAAAGAATTAACAGACATTTGCGCTGTTTCAAGCTTTGAAGATAGCCTCCGCAGCTACATTATATCCAAAGTTGAAAAAAATTGTGACAAAATAACCACCGACATTATGGGCAATCTTCTTTGCTTTAAAAAAGGAAGAAAACAAGGAAAAACCCTTATGATGTCTGCTCATATGGATGAAGTGGGGCTTTTGGTCCGTGATTTTACCGAAGATGGTTATATAAAATTTTCCACTATAGGCATTGACCCGCGCATACTTCTCGGCACAAGAGTTCTGGTGGGCGATTCGCTCATTCCCGGCGTTATAGGAATAAAAGCCGTTCATATGACCACGGCAGAAGAGAGAAAAACTGCCGTAACAGAAAAAGATATGTATATTGACATTGGCGCCTCTTCTGCAGAAGAAGCGCGAGAAAAGGTTTCAAAAGGTGATATGATAGCTTTTGATAGCGACTATACAGATTTTGGCAACGGTAAAATAAAAGCAAAGGCATTAGACGACCGTGTTGGTTGTTTTGCGCTTATAAAACTTCTTCTTGAAGCCGACTTTGAATATGATACGTGGTGTGTGTTTACTGTTCAGGAGGAAGTGGGTTTGCGCGGAGCATACGTTGCGGGAAAATCTATTTCTCCCGACATATTCATCGCTCTTGAAGCAACAACTTGCTCTGACCTTCCGGATGTTCCGCCGCAAAATGCCGTTACAAGCATGGGAAAAGGAGTTGCCCTGTCATATATGGATGGCGGATACGTCCAGGACAAAGCACTGGTAGATGCAATTTTAAATCTTGCAAAAGCAAAAAACATCCCCTGCCAGTTAAAATCGGTTGCTGCCGGCGGAAACGAGGTGCGCAGTGTCCAGATTTCAGCAAAAGGCGTGCGGTCGGTTGCTCTGTCTGTTCCCTGCCGCTATCTTCACTCACCCGTTTCTGTTATAGACAAAAAAGACCTGGATGCGCTTGTTGCTCTTTCCGGGGAAATTGCTGAAAACTTCAGTCTTTTGGAGGTAATATAATGAAATTATTAAATAAACTTACAAGCGCTTTTGGTGTTTCGGGCTGCGAATCCTACGTTCGCGATATTATAGCCTCCGAGCTTGAAGGGGTTGGAGAACTTTCGGTTTCTCCTTTAGGAAACTTGACTCTTCATATTCCGGGGCCGGGCAAAAAAATTCTTTTTGCTGCTCACATGGATGAGATTGGTGTTATGGCAAGATATATTGACGATAATGGTTTTGTATATTTTTCTGCAGTAGGCGGTCATACGCCCACAACTCTTCTCCATTCTCGCGTTAAATTTGAAAACGGTGTTTCGGGCATTATAAGCTATGGCGAAAAAAAGGATATCAAAGATATAAAAATTCTTGATATGTTTATAGACATTGGCGCAAATAGTAAAGAAGAAGCTGAAAAAATGGTTTCTCCCGGAATGTGTGCACACTTTGACAGCGGGTTTTCTCTTGCAGACAAAACCATTATGTCAAAATCGCTGGATAACAGAGCTTGTTGTTATGCTCTTTGTGACGCAATAAAAAAACTTGAAAAAACTCAAAATGATTTATATTTTGTGTTCACCTCTCAGGAGGAAGTTGGTCTTCGCGGGGCAAGAACTGCAGCCTATGACATTTGCCCCGACTATGCAATAGCGGTTGATGTCACCGACACCGGCGACACTCCTGACTGTGAAAGAATGTCAGTAAAACTGGGCAGCGGCCCCTGCATAAAGGTTATGGACAGAGGAATTGTTACTCATGCAGAAGTCCGTGAAATTATCAAAAATGCAGCCGAAGAAGAAAATATCCCCTACCAATATGAAATATTAACTGCCGGCAGCACAGATGCGGCGGTGCTTCAGTATAGCTGCGGCGGTATAAAAACTGGCGCGATTTCTCTTCCTGTCAGATATATTCACACTCCAAACGAACTTGCGAATTTGTCGGATTTGGAAAATACTGTAGCTCTTGTTTGTGCAATATGTAAAAAAATTATGTAACTTAATAAAAAATGTTGACAAACGGCGAAAAATTTAGTAAAATATCAAATACACTCGTTAATTATCCAGCACCTTACCGGATTTTCCAGTGGGGTGCAAAATTTTGTTTATATACAGTTTGATTTAAGAAGGTTTGTTTTATGAAAATTGCTTTTATTGGCGGCGGAAATATGGCTTCAGCAATAATAAATGGCATTGTTTCAAACGGATTTGCTCCTGCCTCTGACATTATAGTCAGTGATTGCATGTCTGAAAAATTGTTTGCCCTTCAAAGCATGGGTATAACCACTCTTTCTGACAACATTGCCGCAGCGCAGGCAGCCGATGTTATTCTGTTTGCAGTAAAGCCCAATATCTTAAAAGAAATTATAGGCGATTTTAAAAACACTTCTCAAAACAAACTTTTTATTTCCATTGCTGCGGGAATTTCACAAAGCTATATAAAAGAAGCGCTGGGCGAAAATGCAAATGTCATTCGTGTAATGCCAAACACACCTGCTATGGTGGGCGAAGGCATGAGTGTTGTTTTCTCTTCGGATGCAGATGAAAAATGGCACAAATTCACCCTGCAGCTTTTTTCCACATTGGGAAAAGTGTGTTTGATGGATGAAAAGTATGTCCATGCAGTAACTGCACTGTCCGGTTCCGGTCCTGCATTTGTTTATATGATGATAGATGCTATGGCAGAAGGAGGCGTAAATTGCGGTCTTTCCCGCGAGGATGCTCTTGCACTTGCTTCCCAGACAGTTTTGGGTGCTGCAAAAATGGTGCAGACCACCGGCGAAAATCCGGACATTTTGAAACAACGTGTTTGCTCTCCCGGCGGAACCACGATTGAGGGCGTTGGTGTGCTTGAGAAAAGCGATATGCGCACTTCTTTTATTGAAGCAATAGAGAAAAGTGCCGATAAATCCAAAGCTATGCAATGATTCTTTTGCATAACCTTGTCCTCCCAAGAATATAATTTTACCAAATATATTTTTGTGGAGGAATAATATTGAAAAACAAAGAAATATCCGGCTATGGTATTTTTTTGTTGCTGATTGTTGCCGGAGTTACGGTTGGGGCATTTTTTGCCCGTGTTTCTCCTTTGTTGCCGAATCTTACCCTTTTGGCAAAGGATGAAACAGTTTTGAAAACAGCATTTATTTCTTTCATAAAACCCTGTCTTTTTGTCTGGCTTGCGGGTTTTTCAAGGTTTTCTTTTGCCGCTTCCTGCACAGCGCTTTGTTACCGCGGAGCACTACTCGGTTTTATGATAGGCTGCATATTAAAAGAGTATGGTCTTTTAAAAGGGGTTTTGACTTCTTTTTGTATAAGTTTTCCCCAGAATCTGCTCTTTTTTTCAATGCTTGTTTTTCTGTCTGTCCAGGCTCATAAACACTCGGCAGCACAAAGAAAGCTTTCAAAAAAATATCTTTTTCTACCGGTTGTTTTTCTGCCCTGGTCATTTCTTTCAGCTATGGCAGACAAATATATAACATCAATTCTCATAAATTTTACTATTAGATAAAGGAGGTGACGGAGTTGCCTAATACCGAAAATTTTGTTACATATTTGAAGCAGAATAAAAGGTCTTCGGAAAATACTGTTTCTTCTTATGTAAGAGACCTTAACAAATTTTTCAGCTATATTGAATCGCTTAACATTTCCCCCCTGTCGGTAAGCAAGCAAACCGTCATTTCATATATCAGTCTGATGCAGGAAAACGGTCAGGCAACATCCTCTGTTCTGCGTTCTGTTGCATCGCTGCGTGCTTTTTATAAATATCTCATTTTTTCCGGCAAAGCAGCGGTTAACCCGGTTGAAGGCATAAACACTCCAAAACCTGACGAAAGAAATATTTCTGTTCTCACCTCAAGAGAAACAGACCTTCTCCTCAGCCAGCCTGTTGCCGTTGGTTTTAAAGGCTGTCGCGACAAAGCCATGCTTGAACTTTTATATGCAACGGGAATAAAAGTTTCGGAGCTTATGGACCTTAAAATTTCGGACGTTAACCTTGCAGAAGCATATATATCCTGTGGGAAAGGCGCAAAAACACGAATGGTTCCGCTTGGAACTGTGGCTCTTAAAGCACTCAGGGACTATATGAACACCGTCCGCGAAAACAATTCTCTGATAGCTGATGACAACGACTATCTTTTTGTAAATATCAGCGGTGGCAAAATGTCTCGACAAGGTTTTTGGAAAATAATAAAATTTTACAAAGACAAAGCAAAAATTAAAAAAGAAATCACTCCAAACACACTTCGTCACTCTTTCGCTGTTCATCTTATAGAAAGCGGTGCCGATGCCGGTGCCGTACAGGAAATGCTTGGTCACACTACAGAACTGTCCACAAAAATTTATTCGGACATGGTGAACAAACGTCTTGGAAACGCCTACAAAAAAGCTTGCAGAAAAACAAAAATTACTTTATAAAAACCGACCTTGTTAATATAAATAGGTCGGTTTTTTCTTGTTTATCTTCATTTCATTTATACATAATAATACTTGATTTTATCTTTTTTTTATGAGAAAATAATTACATTGGGGTGACATGCATTATGTTTTCATATATAAAAGGCACACTGCAAACTGCAAATTCACTTTTTGCCGTGGTTGAAGCAGGTGGCATAGGTTACAAAATAAATATGCCTTTCAGGGAAAGCTCTGCTCTTTCCTGCGGCGATAACGTTAAAATATATACATATACCCACATCAGAGAAGATGCTTTTGAGCTCTATGGGTTTTCTTCCGAAGAAACCTTGCGTCTTTTCGAACTGCTCATTTCTGTTTCGGGCGTGGGACCCAAGGCAGCTACTGCAATTTTGAATACCCTCACTCCGTCCGAACTTGTTCTTGCCGTTTCGGGCAAAGACCATAAAACCATTTCAAAATCTCCCGGCATAGGCTCAAAAACCGCGCAGAGAATTGTTCTCGACCTTGCAGACAAATTAAAAGGTTTTGGTGGCGAAATTGCAGACATCCCGGACGAGCCTACGGCTCAGATGTCGGGCAGCACTGCAGACGAGGCTGTCAGCGCACTTGTTGCTCTCGGCTATTCTCAGAATGATGCCCGCATGGCAGTTTCCAAAGTGAAAAATGCCTCAAGCCTTGAAGAAATTATACGACTTGCCCTTAAAGAGGTGATCTGATGGAAGATATCCGTTCCGTTTCGGGAAACTTTATAAACGAAGATTCAGAGATAGAATATTCTCTCCGTCCGAAAACTCTGGAGGAATATGTCGGTCAGGATAAAATAAAAGAAAACTTAAAAGTTTTTATTTCTGCTGCAAAAAAAAGAGGTGACTCGCTGGACCATGTTCTTTTATACGGTCCTCCCGGGCTTGGTAAAACCACTCTTGCAGCAATCATAGCAAACGAACTTAATGTTAATATCCGCATAACCAGCGGTCCTGCCATTGAAAAACCGGGCGACCTTGCTGCCATACTCACCAATTTGTCTCCTCACGATGTTTTGTTTGTGGACGAAATTCACCGTCTGAGCAGAAGCGTTGAAGAGGTTTTATATCCCGCTATGGAGGATTTTGCTCTTGATATAATTATTGGGAAAGGGCCCAGCGCCCGTTCAATCAGACTTGATTTGCAGCCATTTACTTTAATTGGCGCAACCACAAAGGCAGGCTCACTTTCTTCCCCACTTCGCGACAGATTTGGTATGATAATGAGACTGGACCTTTACACCACCGAAGAGCTTATGAAGATTGTAATGCGTTCGGCAGATATCCTCGGCGTTAAAATCAGCGAAAGCGGCGCACGGGAAATTGCAGGAAGATCCAGAGGTACTCCACGAATTGCCAACCGCCTCATTAAACGTGTGCGCGATTTTGCGCAAATTGAAGGCGACGGCACAATAACCGACAAAATTGCCGACCTTGCTCTTACAAGACTTGAAATTGACAAACTGGGGCTTGACGGTGTTGACCGCCGGATGCTGCTGTCTATAATAACTCATTTTGGCGGTGGTCCCGTGGGGCTTGACACTCTGGCTGCCACAATCGGCGAAGAGGCAAACACCATAGAAGATGTTTATGAGCCATATCTTATGCAGCTTGGTTTTTTAAACAGAACTCCTCGTGGCAGAGTTGCAACAAAATCTGCCTACGACCATCTTGGTATTCCATTTGAAGCTTAGGTTGTAATGCAACCTAAAATATAAAAATTTTATTAGGAGGAACACCCATGAAAAAACTTCACGCACTTGCCCTTGTTGCAGTTATGGTTCTTGTCTTTGCAGCTTGTGGTAACACAACACCTGCCGTAGATGCTGATTTCAAAGTAGGATTTATTTTCCTGCATGACCAGAACTCCACCTACGACAAAAACTTCTACGATGCGGCACTCGCAGCTCAGAAAGCTCTCGGCCTCAGCGATGATCAGATTATGATCAAAGTTAACATTCCTGAAGATGCAAAATGCTACGAAACAGCTGCTGAACTCGTTGATGCAGGCTGTGACCTCGTTTTTGCTGACAGCTTTGGCCACGAAGACTTTATGATTCAGGCAGCTAAAGAGTTCCCTGACGTAATGTTCTGCCACGCTACAGGTACAAAAGCTCACACAGAAAACCTCCCCAACTTCTACAATGCATTTGCTTCCATCTATGAAGGCAGATTCCTTGCAGGTGTTGCAGCAGGTCTTAAACTCAATGAAATGATCGAAAGCGGTAAAATCACTGCTGACCAGGCTAAAATGGGTTATGTTGGTGCACACCCCTATGCTGAAGTTAAATCAGGTTACACATCCTTCTTCCTCGGCGCTCGTTATGTTTGCCCGACTGTAACAATGGATGTTAAATACACAAACTCCTGGTTTGACATTGCTGCTGAAAAAGAAATGGCTAACGCTCTTATAGCTGACAAATGTGTACTCATCAGCCAGCATGCTGACTCTGAAGGCGCACCTAAAGCTTGTGAAGAAGCAGGCGTTCCTAACGTAGCATACAACCTCGACACACGTGATTGGGGCCCCAACTCTGCTCTTATTTCTTCAAAAATTAACTGGCAGCCTTACTTTGAACATATTATTCAGGCTACAATGGAAGGCACAGCTATCCTTCAGGATTTCTGCGGCGGTCTTGAAGAAGGCGTTGTTATGACTCTCGGTCTTAACGACAAAGTTGCAGCTGAAGGCACAGAAGCTAAACTTGAAGAAGTTAAAGCAAAACTTATCTCCGGCGAACTTAAAGTTTTTGATACAGCTACATTCACAGTTGGTGGCAAAGCTGTAGAAAGCTATCTTGCAGACGTTGATTCCGACGCTGCTTTCACACCTGACACAGAAGTTGTTTCTGACGGTTATTTCCACGAATCCGAGTTCAGAAGTGCTCCTTACTTCGACCTCGTAATTGACGGAATTACAGAAAAATAATATTATAAAAAGAGATCGGCGGGGCCTTATGACCCCGCCAATGCTCTTTGCTTTAGTAAAATGTATAAGAGTTTGTATCTTTTACTAAAGCAAAGGCAAGGAGGTATTTAAGTGAGTCACAGTGGTGCCACAGAACAAAGAAGTAGAACAGGAGAAAGCGGAGAAATATATGCAAACAAAAATGTTTGCCTA
>JAZSKF010000108.1:0-2801 GCA_045534715.1 Clostridia bacterium
ACCGCTTGGCCTCCGACTTTAATTATGATAGGCGGTGCAAAAAAAATAGCAGCCGCAAACGAGATCATTGTTCCTGTTATGGCTGCCTTTTTTATTGTCGGCACAATAATTTTTCTTTTAATTAACATAAAACAAATTCCAAGTGCAATAAATTTAATTTTGAAGGATGCTTTCAACACTTCATCAGCATCATCAGGTTTTCTGGGTTTTCTAACTTCAAAAGCAATAAAATTCGGTGTTGCCCGCGGTGTTTTTACAAACGAGGCCGGCATTGGTTCCGCCCCGGTTGCTCATGCATCTGCAAACACAAATTCAGCTAAAAAACAAGGCTTTTGGGGAATTTTTGAAGTCTTTCTCGACACAATGGTTATGTGCACAATGTCTGGCCTTGTAATACTTACTGCAGAGGGCGGAAAACTTCTTTTAGAGAACATCAGCGGAATTGAGCTTACAATGGCAGCATATAAAACAGTTTTTGGAGAGTTTGGCGAAGTGTTTATTGCGCTGTCCATAGTTTTCTTTGCTACTGCAACCATTTTAGGTTGGGGGTTCTACGGCGAAAAAGCCGTAGAATATCTCTTTGGAGAAAAGACTCTCCCAATCCTTTTTTACAAAATTTTATATTCTTTTGCAATATACATTGGTTCGGTTTTAAGCCTGGAACTTGTATGGTCTGTTTCAGACATTTTAAACGGACTTATGATTTTTCCAAACATTGTTGCACTTTTATTTTTAAGCAAATTTGTTTTTAAAGAAACGAAAAAAGAAGGGTTGTAACGGAACAACCCTTCTTTTATTATAATGATTTCACATATTCGTCCATTGCTTTTGCTGCCGCTTTTCCTGCACCCATAGCAAGAATAACCGTTGCAGCACCGGTAACGGCGTCTCCGCCTGCAAAAACACCTTCTCTGGAGGTGGCACCGGTTTCATCATCGGCAACAATTCCGCCCCAATCTTTAGAATTAAGTCCCGGAGTTGTTTCTTTTATAAGCTTATTCGGTTTTTGACCGATTGCAATTATAACAGAATCAACATCAATTGTATATTCCGACCCTTTTATTTCAATTGGGCTTCTTCTGCCGGAAGAATCAAGTTCACCAAGTTCCATTTTTACACATTTAAGTCCCGTAACATTTCCTGCATCATCGCCAATAACCTCTACAGGATTGTTAAGAAGTTTAAACTCAATGCCTTCTTCGCGGGCATGTTCAACTTCTTCTTTTCTTGCCGGAAGTTCTTCTTCACATCTTCTGTAAACTATATAAACACTTTCGGCACCCAGACGTTTAGCGCAACGAGCAGCATCCATGGCAACGTTTCCGCCGCCAACAACTGCAACCGTTTTGCCAATTTTTATCGGTGTATCATATTCAGGGAATTTATACCCTCTCATAAGATTTATTCTTGTTAAAAATTCATTTGCAGAAAAAACGCCGTTTAAGTTTTCTCCGGGTATATTGAGGAAAGAGGGCAGTCCTGCGCCTGTGCCAATAAACACCGACTTAAATCCTTCTTCAAAAAGCTCGTCGATAGAAACAATTCTGCCGACAACTGAATTAAGCTCTATTTTAACACCAAGTTCTTTAAGTGTGTTAATTTCCCGTTCAACAATTTCTTTAGGCAAACGGAACTGTGGAATTCCGTACATTAAAACACCGCCTGGAACGTGGAACGCTTCAAAAATAGTAACATCATAGCCCATTTTAGCCAAATCTCCGGCACAGGTAAGTCCTGAAGGGCCTGCCCCGATGACTGCCATCTTAATGTTGTTTTTCTTAACGTCAAATGAATTGCTAATACCATTTTCTCTTGCCCAGTCGGCAACAAATCTTTCAAGTCTGCCAATTCCCACAGACTGTGTTTTTATTCCTCTAACACAAACTCCCTCACACTGTTGTTCCTGAGGACAAACTCTTCCGCAAACAGCCGGAAGTGCGTTTGTAGAAGAAATGATTTTAAAAGCATTTTCAAGGTTGTTATTTGTTATTTCTTTAATAAATTCAGGTATTCTGACATTTACCGGACAACCTCTGACGCAGGGTGGCTCTTTGCACTGAAGACAGCGAGCAGCCTCTTCTACAGCAAGCTCGGCTGTATATCCTAAAGCAACTTCTAAAAAATTTTTATTTCGTACATCCGGTGCCTGTTGAGGCATTGGAGTAACATCAGGACTCATATTAGCCAAGTTATTCAACCTCCTTTTTCATAAGGTTGCAATCTTCATCTCTGGAAAGTTTTTCCTGATTTGCATAGATACGGCTTCTTCTGATAGCTTCGTCAAAGTCAACCAGGTGACCATCAAAATCAGGACCGTCAACACAGGCAAACTTTGTTTCTCCGCCAACAGTAACACGACAAACGCCGCACATACCTGTTCCGTCTATCATTATAGGGTTCATGCTTATTATTGTTTTTATTCCGTATTCTTTTGTTAAATTGCAAACAGCCCGCATCATAACAAGCGGACCAATAGCAATGACAAGGTCATACTCATTCCCCTCTTCAATAAGAGTTTTAAGGGCATCAGTAACAAAACCTTTGTTCCCGTTAGAACCATCATCTGTCATAATAACAGTTTTGTCTGCAACTGCATTAAGCTCCTCTTCGAGAATTATAAGTTCGATATTTCTGAAACCTGAAATAGCATGAACTTCGCTGCCAAGCTGATGGAGAGCTTTTGTCTGAGGATATGCAATCGCAGTGCCAAGACCGCCCCCAATAACAGCAACTTTTTTATAGCCGTCAAGATGGGAAGCAACTCCAAGCGGGCCGACAAAATCAAGAATACTGTCCCCTTC
>JAZSKF010000161.1:0-2910 GCA_045534715.1 Clostridia bacterium
CGATTTATATTACATAGAAAGACAATTGGACCTTTGGATTTCAAAGGAAGCAGAAGAAAACGTTAAGAAGCAGAAAGGAAATAAAAGGTGCAAAACAGATGACCGATCAACAGAAAAAATATATAGCGGACAACTATGGCAGGGCAAAGACCAACGCCATCGCCGCAACACTCAACGTATCTCCCACAACAGTGCTCAGGTGGGCAAAACGGATGGGCATGCAGGCCAGACCCTCCAACAAAGCTTTTCGCGCAACGCAGGAGCAAATTAACTTTATTCTGGAAAACTACGGCGAGGTATCCTGCAAGTCAATAGCCCATTCGCTCGGAATTTCCGTAAATGCCGTCAGGAGTACAGCGGCAAAGTTGGGGCTTAAAATCACAAAATCCCAGCTTGCACTGCTGAAAGGCGGTGAGCATTTCCATAACCCCAACCCCATCACACATACAACACATATGCTTATTTGCAGATATTACTATGAAGGGTCAAGCATAATAAATATTGCTTGCACCCTTGGGCGCACAAAACAGGAGGTGTCCGAAATCTTAAACGAGTGTATGGAAAACGGGAACTACATAAAATATAATATTTACGGACGGTAAAAAAAGGACTTGGGCTAATTCCCAAGTCCTTTTCTATTAAAGCACATTCACAAGTAAAACAATGGCGCCAAGCACTATTCTGTACCAGCCAAACACTTTAAAGTCGTGTTTTTTGATGTAGCCCATCAGTAGTTTTATCACAACCACCGACACGGCAAAAGAAACAAGTGTTCCTACAGCAAGCGTTAAAATTTCAGTTGTTCCCAGAACAAGATTCGCCTCAAGCGAATCCAAAACCTTAATAAGACTTGCTCCCAGCATCGCCGGGATTGCCAGGAAGAAAGAATATTCGGTCGCAACCTCTCTTTTTGTGCCAAGAATAATACCGCCAATTATTGTAGAACCTGACCTTGATGTTCCCGGAATTACAGACAGCGCCTGAAAAAGCCCAATCCCCAAAGATTTTAAAAAGGACATTTCTTTTATGCTGTTTGTTTTTGGCGCTTTGTTTCTGTTTTCTATCACTATAAAGAGAATTCCGTATACTATGAGCGCAGTTGCAATCACAACAGTTTCCCATTCTTTCGGCACCAAATCTTTTAAAATTTTGCCCAGAATCGCTACAGGGATTGACCCTACAGCAACTTTAAACCACGTGGTCCATGTATCTTTTTTCTCCTCCGCACTTTTCTTTGGAGAAAAGGGGTTAAGCTTGCCAAAATAGAGAATAACTACCGCCAGAATTGAGCCAAGCTGGATTACAACCTCAAAAAGGTCCCAGAAAAGCTGGCCACCACCCAGTTCAAGAAACTGGTTGAACAAAATAAGATGGCCGGTGCTGCTTATGGGTAGCCACTCGGTTATCCCCTGAATAATTCCTAAAACTATTGATTTTATAATTTCCATATATTAACCTCCGATTGTTTTACACAAGCGGATTGGGTCTGTAAATGAGATGGAAAATGTTGTCTTCTATATCACGGAAAAAGAATGTTTTTATGCCGTTTTTTTCTTTCACGTCGGTTACAATTTCCACATTCTCCGCTTTAAGCTTTTCAACCATTTTGTCAAAGCCGTCTTCTGTAACCGAAAGGGCAAAATGTCTTATACCGCCGTCTGCGCCGCCACATTTTCCCCAAGCGCCGTCAGCTGCAACAATTTCTATCATAGCCCCGTCGTCCGCCGCAACAAAATATGTACCTTTTCCGTTGTCATAAACAACTTTAAAGTCAAACATTTTAACATACCAGTCTTTAAGCTTTGCAGTGTCTTTTGCGCACACCGCAATATGTTCTATTCCCACAATCATCAATAACACTCCTTTTGTTTTTATACATTAAATCTGAATAATATTATATCGCCGTCTTTTACGACATATTCCTTGCCCTCAAGGCGAACAAGCCCCTTTTCTTTTGCCGCAGCCATTGTTCCGCACGCCATAAGGTCGTCATAAGAAACAATTTCCGCTCTTATAAACCCACGTTCAAAGTCCGAATGAATTTTTCCTGCTGCCTGCGGTGCCTTTGTACCATTTGTTATGGTCCATGCTCTCACTTCCGGTTCGCCCGCAGTCAGATAGCTGATAAGCCCAAGCAATCGGTAGCTTGCAGCAATAAGTCTGTCAAGACCTGACTGCTCAAGTCCCATATCCTGAAGGAAAAGCTCTTTGTCTTCCGCATCAAGCTGAGAAATTTCTTCCTCAATTCTGGCAGAGATAGGCATAACCTCCGCGCCCTCTTTTGCCGCAATCTCGCTGAGAGCTTTTATATAACTATTGTTTTCAATACCATCTGCAAAATCTGTTTCGGCTACGTTCGCTGCATATATAACAGGTTTTTTCGTGAGAAGAGGCATTTCTCTTAAAAGTTCTTCTCCCTCATCATCCAGTTCAACAGTTCTTGCAGCCCTGCCATTTTCAAGAGCTTCAAACAGTTTTTCAAGATTTTTAACCTGAGCGGCATATTTTTTCTCACCCGTTTTAACAAGCTTGCGGCATTTTTCGAGTCTTTTTTCAACCATTTCAAGATCGGCAAACACAAGCTCGTAATTTATGGTCTCAATGTCTCTCATTGGGTCAACACTTCCGTCAACGTGAACAATGTTGCCATCATCAAAACATCTCACCACATGAACAATAGCGTCAACCTCTCTTATATGGGACAAAAATTTGTTTCCAAGACCTTCGCCGCGTCCTGCCCCACGAACAAGACCGGCAATATCCACAAACTCTATAACCGCCGGCGTAACTTTTTTTGCGCTGTGCATTTTTGCCAGAACATCAAGTCTCGGGTCGGGAACTTCAACAATACCAACATTCGGCTCAATTGTGCAAAACGGATAGTTTGCCGCTTCCGCTCCCGCTTTTGTT
>JAZSKF010000147.1:0-4241 GCA_045534715.1 Clostridia bacterium
GGTCTATGTTGTTGTCGGTCAAAACGGATTTAAGTTTTTGCTCAAAATCATTTCCATTTGGAATAACTACATCGGGAATGTTATTTTCGCGGGCTCTTGTGAGTGCATAGGCATCCGGGTTGTTGGAAATGACGAGCGAAATCTCGCCCGATTTTATAATGCCGTCTTTCTGAGCATCAATCAGTGCCTGAAGATTTGTTCCACCGCCTGAAACAAGAACAGCTATTTTTGCTTTTAGCATAATATTACTCCTTCGTCGCCACTCACGATTTCACCGATGATATATGCATCTTCGCCTGCACCGCGGAGCACCTCAAGAGCTTTGTCCGCATCCTCTTTAGCAACGGTAATGCTCATGCCGACGCCCATATTGAATGTGTTGAACATATCTCTTTCAGGAATATTTCCAACTTTTTCAATAAGTTTAAAAATGGGAAGTACCCGAACAGCAGATTTTTCAATTTTTGCACTGAATCCGTCGGGGAGTGAACGGGGAATATTTTCATAAAATCCGCCGCCTGTGATATGAGAAATTGCTTTCACTTTAACTTGTTCAAGCAGGGCAAGAACAGGTTTCACATAAATTTTTGTAGGAGTGAGAAGTGTTTCGCCGATTGATTTTCCACCAAGTTCTGCAAGGGGAGTTTTAATATCGCTTTTTTCAACATCAAAAACTTTTCTCACCAGAGAAAAACCGTTAGAGTGAACACCGCTTGAAGGAAGTGCGATTATTACATCGCCTTCGCAAACAGTGGAATTGTCAAGTATCTTGCTTTTGTCAACCACGCCGGTACAATATCCTGCAAGGTCATATTCATCTTCTGGATAAAAACCTGGCATTTCTGCAGTTTCGCCACCAATAAGTGCTGCACCCGACTGAACACAGCCATCTGCGACACCTGAAACAATGGCAGCAACTTTTTCCGGAACATTTTTGCCCACTGCAATATAGTCCAGGAAAAGAAGCGGTTTTGCTCCGCAACAAATGATATCATTAACACACATAGCAACACAGTCTATGCCCACAGTATCATGCTTGTCCAGCAAAAAGGCAAGTTTAAGTTTTGTTCCCACACCGTCAGTTCCGCTAACCAGAACAGGTTTTGTAATTCCTGTAAGGTCAAGCTCGAACAAACCACCAAAACCGCCTATTCCTGTTAAAACACCGGGAGTCATAGTTTTTGCAATGTGTTGTTTCATCAGTTCAACTGCTTTATATCCGGCTGTTATGTCAACACCGGCATTTTTGTAGCTTTCACTAAAACTTTTCATAATCAACTGTCCTTTCTATAATCAAACTATTCTTTTCCGTTCCAGCAATATGTGCAGAGTTTACATTTGTCAAGACCGATTGACTCAAGAACGCCCTCAAGCGACTGGAATTCCAAAGAGGCAAACCCAAGTTTTTCACAGATTGTTTCTCTAAGTTTTTTCCCGCGCTCAGTAGAAGAATCACTATATTCCTCAATGTAATTAAATCCTTCTTCGCCCTCAAGCTCTAAAATGATTTTGCGGGCAATAAGTTCAAGGTCGCTTGTTGAACGCGAGAAATTAAGATATTTGCAAGCGTACATAATTGGGGGACAAGCAGACCGCATATGAACAGATTTTGCGCCGTTTTCATACAGAAAATCTACAGTCTCTTTAAGCTGATTTCCGCGTACGATAGAATCGTCAACAAAAAGAAGATTTTTGTCTTTTATAAGGTCGTGAACCGCAATTTGTTTCATTTTTGCAATTTTCTTTCTGTCCTGTTGACGTGAGGAAGTGAAGCTTCTTGACCATGTCGGAGTATATTTTATAAACGGACGGGCAAAGTCGGCACTGCTTTCATTTGCATATCCAATAGCGTGGGGCGTGCCCGAATCGGGAACACCTGCAACATAGTCAATGTTTTCCGCATTCTTTTTCTCTTTGTCATTTTTCGCCATAATCTGACCGTTACGATATCTCATGGCTTCAACGTTTACTCCCTCATAGGTTGAGGTGGGGTAGCCATAATAACTCCAGAGGAAAGCGCAGATTTTCATTTCTTCTCCAGGAGGGGAAAGCTGAGTTATTCCATCTGGCGATATTTCCACTATTTCTGCTGGTCCAAGCTCTCGTTCGTCTTCGTAGCCAAGTTTCTGGTATGCAAAGGATTCAAAAGAAACACAATATCCCTCATCATTTTTACCTACAAGAATAGGGAGTCTGCCAAGCCTGTCCCTGGCAGCAATAATATTACCGTCGTTTTTGAGAATAAGAATGGAGGCTGTTCCTTCAATTACCTGCTGAGCAAACTTAATTCCGTCAACAAAATTGTCTTTCTGATTTATAAGTGCTGCAACAAGGTCGGTTGAATTAACCTTTCCCGATGTCATTGTTCCGAAATGACCGCCTGCAGACAGATAGTCGGATATAAGCTGCTCGGCATTATTTATAAGACCAATGGTGGTGATAGCATAAATTCCGATATTTGATCTTATAAGAAGCGGCTGCGGGTCCGTATCGCTTATAGAACCAATAGCCGAAAATCCTTTCATTTCATCAAAAACATCGCTGAATTTTGTCCTGAAAGGAGAATTTTCTATGTTATGTATCTCGCGCTGTAAGCCAATTTCGCTGTCAAAAACTGCCATACCGCCTCGGCGAGCACCAAGATGAGAATGATAATCTGTTCCAAAAAAAACATCTGAAACGGCATCATTTTTTTTAACTGCACCAAAAAAACCGCCCATATTTTCCTCCGTGTGTGATAAATTGTTAATTATATTTTTTTGCTATTTCGCAATCTTTTTCTAAAACAGCCTGTGCAGCTGCACTTTTTTTAGCGTCAAGCTTTGCAGCAATTGTTTCATCTTCAAGAGATAAAATCTGCAGACAAAGCAAAGCGGCATTGACAGCACCGTCTATGGCAACTGTTGCAACAGGAACGCCTGATGGCATCTGAACAGTTGAAAGAAGAGCATCAATACCGTCGAGATTTGAAGATTTTATGGGTAGACCAACTACAGGCAGAGTAGTGTTTGCAGCAACTGCACCTGCCAGATGAGCAGCCTTGCCGGCTGCAGCTATAATTGCACCAAAGCCGTTTGAACGTGCAGAAAGTGAAAACTCGCGAACTTTTTCAGGAGTTCTGTGAGCAGACAAAATATGTACCTCAAACGGAACATTAAATTCTTTAAGAGTTGTAAGCGCTTTTTCAACTACCGGAAGATCACTGTCACTTCCCATGATAATACCAATTTTTTTCATATTATTTCTTCCTTCCTGTGTTAATTAAAAAATCTGGACAAACCTATCCTATCAAAATAGATTTGCCCAGACGGTCGACAATTATAAACACTTTTTGCTCCCCGGCAGTAAATTCTGCCAACCCGTCAGTTGCAAAAAAATGATTTATTAAATTTCCTACTATATAGTATATTTTAAAAACAGACAAAAGTCAATATAATTTTTCAATAAAAATACTATTATGTACTATATTACATTATGCATTTTTCACTATATCATAGTCAAGATAATGTTTTATAAATTCCTTTGCAACAGAGAAGACTGCCGAAAGTGCCTGGTCGGAAGCATTGAAAGAAAAGAGCTTCTTGATATCGCAGGTTGCTATGTAATTCATAAGCCCGAGCATTTCGGGGGTTACTAAAAATTTGTCGTTTACTGATTGTGCACAGCTTTCGCACAAGACCCCTCCATACTCAACCGAAAAATAAGATAGTTGCCCTGAATCTCCACATGCAGAACAGGAAAACAGTTCAGGGGAGAAGCCTAAAAGCTCAAGCATTTTATAATAAAAAACAGCTTTTGCTTTGCCAACTTCAAGAGAAAGATTTGCCAAAGCGTAAAGAGTATTAAGCAAGGTTCTTAAAATGTCGGAATGAGGCTGATTTTCCGGGCAAACATACTCGGTGAATTTAACCATACCGGCCACCGCTTCAAGCTTATCGAGGTCCGAAGAGAGACCGCTGAAAGCTTCTATCGGACTCACCTGCGACAAAGTGTAGCGGTTCGATTTTGAAGATATTATAAAGTCACTGTAACAGAAGTTGTTGCAGGCGGCACCGTGTTTTAGACTTTTTCCACCTTTTGCAACAACGGAAATTTTACCGGTGGTTTCGCCGAGAAGAGTTAGCATTTTATCGTAATCGCCATAGGCTGTGCTCCGTAGAACCAGTGCTTTTGTTTTTATCAGGTCCATGAACTTTTCCGCCTTTCTTGTTTGAAAGTTCGTTGTATAATAAATAATAATT
>JAZSKF010000243.1:0-2827 GCA_045534715.1 Clostridia bacterium
TGTCGTCTATCTGGCGATACAAATATTCGTAAACTACTTTTGCACGTTGTTCTGAGGCAATGTTGCTTAAAATATCGGCACATAAGTCTCCAGTTACGGTAACATAATCTGCAGTCCAGGAATAGCCGGAAGCATTTATAAGTCCGGGGTTTAGCCCTAATATAACGTGAGACTGGATTTCCCCTGCGGCTACCTTTGTCGCATCCACATCATGACCGTTAAGCAGGTTGATGGTTTGAGCGACCATTTCCATATGACCAAGCTCTTCTGCCGCTATATCAAGGAATAAATCTTTAATTTCGGCATCTTTAATACGAAAACTTTGCGACATATACTGCATAGCCGCTTTAAGTTCTCCGTTTCCGCCGCCCAGCTGTTCCTGGAGGAGCGCAGCATATTGGGGATTTGGTTTTTCCACCGCTACCGGGTGAAAAAGCATTTTTTCGTGTTTGAACATATTGTCTACCTCCAATTATGGTTTTAATTATCTTTAGCAAAAAGAGGTAAATTATACACAGGAAGTTTTAACGACAGGAATGAATGAAACATTAAAAGCGATATCCGATGTTATAGTATTTTTTTGTGAAAACATTATATCATATTTTAATGTCTACAACTATATTTTTAGATGGGGGAGATTTTTTATGAAAAAATGGTTAAACAATGCCATAATTTATGAAATTTATCCGCAATCTTTTTATGATTCCAACGGAGACGGCATAGGAGATTTGCAGGGAATAATTGAAAAACTTGGGTACATTGAAGATATGGGGTTTACGGCCATTTGGCTCAACCCCATAAACGAAAGTTCTTTTCGGGATGCCGGATATGATGTGACAGATTTTTACAGCGTTGCAAAAAGGTATGGTACAAACGAGGATTACGCAAAACTTTGCAAAGAAGCTCATTTGCGCGGAATAAAAGTTATATTTGATTTAGTCCCGGGGCACACGTCAATTGACCACCCGTGGTTTAAAAAGTCAGGCAAGGCAGAAAAAAACGAATATTCAAACCGCTACATCTGGACCAACTCTTCCTTTGACGAGGGTCCCGGGGTTTTAACTTTAGGAGAAAGAGATGCAAAGTGTATTGCAAATTTTTTCTGGCATCAGCCAGCGCTGAACTATGGTTATGCACATCCAAATCCTGAAAATCCGTGGGAGCTTCCGGTAACACACCCCGATTGTATTGCAATGAAAGAAGAACTGAAAAAAATTATAGCTTTCTGGATGGATTTGGGGACAGACGGGTTCAGGATCGATATGGCGTCTTCGCTTATAAAAGGGGACGCAGACGGCAGCTATACCAAAGCTTTCTGGGGCGAAATAAAAGAGTTTATAGAGAAAAAGAATGAACAGTGTGTGCTTATTGCAGAGTGGGGAAGCCCCGGCAAAGCAATAAATTCAGGGTTTGATGCAGATTTTCTCCTGCACGGGAATAAATCATACAAATCACTTTTCAGATATGAAAAAGGGAGAAATACATTTATCGGTCCATCCGGACACAGTTATTTTGGCAAAGAGGGAAAAGGGAATATAAATGATTTTCTGGACGAGTATTTATATGAACAATCTCTTGTTGACGGAAAAGGATATATTGGACTGATAACAGGAAATCACGATATGCCGAGACTTGCATATATGCGCGCCAAAGAAGAAATTTGTGTTGCAATGGTTTTCCTTTTCACGATGCCGGGAGTGCCGTTTGTATATTATGGTGACGAAATTGGTATGGATTATATAGAGGGATTACCCTCAAAAGAGGGGGGATATATCCGCACCGGCTCAAGAACGCCAATGCAATGGAATGGCGAGAAAAACTGCGGATTTTCTACAGGTGACACACCCTATCTGCCTGTGGACAGCAGAGAGAATGCTCCAACGGTTGAAAAGCAGTTGCAAGATGAAAATTCACTTTTGAATTTTGTTAAAAAGCTTATACATTACCGTAGAACAAATTGCGCACTGCTCCCAGATGCAAAACTTAATATTCTTTTGCCCGGCTATCCTTTTGTGTACGAAAGAGAGTTGGAGAAAAATAAGGTGTTTATAGCAGTTAATCCGTCAAAATACCGCCGTTATTATGACATTCCTAAATTTAAAAAGGTGGTATTTAATCAGAATGTCGAAATAGAAGAAGATAGACTCACCATGAACGGAACAAGTTTTATTGTGGCAGAAATTTAAATGGGGGAATTTATACAAAAACAATTCACAGGATTGTTTTTTACGACTCGAGCCCTCTTAGTGTTCAAGTCCTTGTGCCCCTGCCAAATAAAAAAACGAAACCGCAAAAATGCAGTTCCGCTTTTTTATTTGGCAGGGGCACAAGGACTTGAACCCTGGGCACGTGGTTTTGGAGACCACTGCTCTACCAACTGAGCTATACCCCTATATTCATTCGTTATGCACAATGGCACTTTGACAGTATAACATAATCAAAAGACCATGTCAAGAGAAAAATAAAAAATTAGACCAATTTTATATAAAATACTTGACAGTATGTTATAAAAAGTATAAAATAAGAAGGTAGTGGTATGCATACATATGTTTTGTATATCACACAAACATTAAAACAAAAAAGGAGAGGTGAATGATAGTATGCAGCTTAGTGTTACTACTATTGTTCTGATTGCCTCTGCCGTAGTCTTAGGAATAATTAGTTTTTTTATTGGTATACAATACAGAAAACGGATTGCTGAAAAATCTATTGGTTCGGCTGAAAATAGAGCTAAAATCATTATTAAAGACGCGGAAAAAGAGGCACAGGCAAAGAAAAAGGAACAAGTCGGATCGTAGCCATGTCGTTCTGTGGGCCAAGGAGTTGA
>JAZSKF010000184.1:0-4347 GCA_045534715.1 Clostridia bacterium
GAAAACGGCGTGTTTGTGGTTGAGGGAGGATATATTGATTATCTTATAAATTCCACCAATTTTGACGATAACGAGTCAATTCAGTTTTTCCAGAATTCGCTTAAACGCAAAGGAATTATTGAAGCACTTGAAAAAGAGGGAATCAAAGAGGGCGATACAGTCAGAATGTATGAGCTCGAATTTGATTTTGTTTACTGATGAAACGGGGAATTTTCGGAGGCAGCTTTGACCCGCCTCATACAGGACATATAAAAATTGCCCTTGCGGCAAAAGAGCAGCTTGGGCTTGACAGCGTGGTTTTTCTTCCCACAGGGGAAAGAGCACCTCATAAGAACGATATAAATGCGTCGGCGAAAGACCGTGCCCTGATGTGCAGGGACGTTTGCGAAAAATTTGACTTTGAGCTTTCTCTTTACGAAACGGAAAAAGAGGGCAACTGTTATACGGCGGATATGATGAAGCATTTTAAAGAGGTTTATAAAGAAGATGACCTTTTTCTCATAGTGGGCGGCGACAGTCTTGACTATATGGAAAAATGGCACAAACCGGAAGAAATTTTTCCTTTGTGCACCGTTGTGGTTGCCGGAAGAGGAAAAAATTATGACAGACAAGCAGACTTCCTGCGAGAAAAATTTTCTGCAAAGATAGTTTTTCTGGATTTAGAATTTTTGAATGTTTCGTCAACGAAAATAAGAGAAGCTGTTTCTAAGGGCAAAGACATTTCGGGTCTTGTTTCTCCCGAGACAGAAGAATTTATCTTAAAAAACAAACTGTACAGGTGAAAAAAGTGGATATAAACTTTTTAAAAGAACATATAAAAGGTCTGCTTGACGACGAAAGGTTTTGTCACAGCATCGGTGTTATGGAGCTTGCGGAAGAGCTTGCGCAGATATATGGAGCTGATGCAGAAAAAGCAAAAATTGCAGGGCTCATTCACGATGTGGCAAAAAACTTCCTCCGGGAAGAGCAGCTTTTGCTGGTGAAAAAAGCATACGAGGGCCGGGAGAATGACCCGATAGTGTTTGCAAACAAGGCTTTGTGGCACGGACCTGCGGGTGCAGAATATCTCAAAGAAAAATTTGATATAGACTATGAAATATACAGTGCAGTTTTTTACCATACTATTGGCAAGGAGGATATGACCCTGCTTGAAAAGATTGTATATCTTGCAGACTGCATAGAAGAGGGCCGCGACAAAGAGTTTGACTGGGCAAAAGATGCCCGCGACCTTGCAAGAGACGATCTGGACCGGGCTATTATAGAGGTGACCGACAGGTCGCTTAAATCAATAATAGACCGTGGACTTATAATTCATCCCGGGGTGGTCCTTCTGAGAAACAAAATTTTAGGGAGAAAAAATGATGGAAGAAAAAAATGATGGCATTTTCGACGATATGGACAAAACCATGGAAATTGCCGCTGTAAATAAAGAAAAAAGTGAGCCGCCGCAGCCGGAAATTGAAGATTTCTGGAACATGACGCCTGCGGAACCCAAAAGCCCTCCGCCGCCACCGCCTGTCCAAAATGTTTTGGCAGAAAAGGAGCGGGAAAGAGAGGAAGAAACGGGCGGCAGAGTGTGGTTTCCTGTTCTTACAAGCTCGGTTATTATGATTATTGCCTGCGTTGTAACGCTTATAGTAAGCATTTACCCAATACTGTCGCAGTTTGGGGTTGCCGGCGGTGTGACACATATTATATCGCCCGTTATAAATGCGGGAGAACCCAAAGCCATGACAAATGTGCTTGTTGTGGGGGTTGACAAAGACGGGTACAGAACAGATACCATGATGATAGCAACCTACGACAACGAGCTTGACAAGGTTTATGTTATGCAGCTGCCGCGAGACACCTATGTGGAAAACAACGGCAGAAGCGGTAAAAAGCTTAATTCCGCTTTTTATTCGGGAGTGGACCAGATAAAAAGGGAAATTCTCATTGCATACGGAATAAAAGTTGACAAGTATGTTAAGGTAGAACTTGACGGCTTTAAAGAAATGATAGATGCAATCGGCGGAGTTGAGATGGACGTTCCCATCAATATGTTCTACAACGACCCGGAACAGGATTTTCACATCTGGCTGAGAAAAGGCGTGCAGATTCTAGACGGCGACAAAGCAGAACAGTTTGTGCGATTCAGAAAGAACGACGACGGCAGCGGTTATCCTATGGGAGACCTTCAGCGAATGGAGGCACAGAGAGATTTCTTAAAAGCTACAATGAAACAACTTGTGAGCGTGGACGCTCTTAAAAATGTGGAAGAGCTTGTAAAAATTGGTCAGGAAAACATAGAAACCGATTTGACTTATGAAGAAATATATGATTATGCAGTGTCGGTAATTACGGTAGGGCAGACGGGGATAGAGTTTGTAGATGCTCCGGGCGAGGCCACCGATTGGCCTACAGGGTCATATTTTGTGGTAGATTATATAACAGCCGAGGATATTGCAAGGACAAAATTTTATGCAACAGACAAGGAAATAGCAAAGCTGCAGAAAATTGACCCCGGCAAATATTATGTTGCTCCTACCGAAGAGGAAGAAGAGGACGAGGAGGAAGAAGAGGAAACGCCCGTCACACGTCCGCAGCAAAGCACAACCACACGGCCGGCACAAAGACCGTCTGCGAACACCGGAGAGGGCAGCAGCGTTTCGCGCGGGGAGGAAGAAGAAACTCCTTCCGCAGACGGTGCTATGAGAAGATAGAGGAGGAAGAAAATGTCAATGACATCTAAAGAACTTGCACTTTGTGCGGCAAAAATACTAAGCGATAAAAAAGCAACCGACATAAAGGTGCTTGAAATAAAAGAACTTACCGGAATTGGCGACTATTTTGTAATTTGCTCGGCAACTTCCGGCAGACATGTAAAAGCCTTGTGTGACGAGGTGGAAGAAAAAATGAAAGAGCATACTAGCATTCCGGTGAGAAGTGAAGGGTATGTGTCGGCAAACTGGCTGCTGATGGACTACGGCACAGTTATAATCCACATATTCGACAAAGAAACTCTTGAATTTTACGACCTTGAACGGCTTTGGGCAGATGCCCCTAAATTAGATTTATCATTTTTGGAGGAGAATACACAGATATGAGTTACGATTACAGCAGAATTGAGGAAAAATGGCAAAAGGTGTGGGAAACCCAGAACACATTTGCAGCATCGCAGGACAAAGAAAAACCCAAGTTTTTTGCGCTTGTTGAGTTTCCCTATCCGTCAGGTCAGGGACTTCATGTAGGACATCCCAGAAGCTATACGGCGATGGATATTCTTGCAAGAAAAAGAAGAATGGACGGATACAACGTTTTATATCCTATGGGTTGGGACGCGTTTGGTCTGCCCACAGAAAACTTTGCTATAAAAAACAAAATTCATCCCAGAATTGTTACAGAGAAAAATGTGGACAATTTCAAAAGACAACTCAAAAGTCTGGGCTTTTCTTTTGACTGGACAAGAGAAATAAACACAACCGACCCCGACTATTACAAATGGACACAGTGGATTTTCTTAAAACTTTTTGAAAAAGGTCTTGCATACAAACAGGAAATGCCTATAAACTGGTGTACCGGCTGCAAGGTTGGTCTTGCAAACGAAGAAGTTGTGGGCGGCGTGTGCGAACGTTGCGGCAGCGAGGTTGTTCAGAAACAAAAAAGCCAGTGGATGCTTAGGATAACCGAATATGCAGAGCGTCTTGCAGAAGATGTTGAAAACACAGAATTTCTTGAAAAAATAAAAACCCAGCAGAAAAACTGGATAGGTCGCAGCGAGGGTGCAGAAGTGAAATTTGCCGTTGACGGATGTGATGATACCATCCTCGTTTATACAACCCGTCCCGACACACTGTTTGGTGCGACATACGTGGTTCTTTCTCCCGAGCATGTGCTTGTACTTAAACTTAAAGACAAAATAGAAAACTATGACGAGGTTTGTGCTTATGCGCAGGAAGCGGCAAAGAAAACTGAGTTTGAAAGAACAGAGCTTGTAAAAGACAAAACAGGTGTTGAGCTTAAAGGCATAAAAGCGGTTAACCCCGTAAACGGCGAAAAAGTGCCGGTGTGGATTTCCGACTATGTTCTCACAACCTACGGCACCGGAGCAATTATGGCGGTTCCTGCTCACGACACTCGTGACCACGAGTTTGCAAAAAAATTCGGTCTTCCCATAATTGAAGTTGTGGCAGGCGGCAAGGATGTTCAGGAAGAAGCTTTCACAGACGTTTCAAAAGGAAACCTTGTAAATTCCGGATTTTTAACAGGCAAAAGTGTAGGCGAAGCAATACCAGCGATGATAGACTGGCTTGAAGAAAAAGGTCTCGGCAACCGCAAAGTAAACTTTAAACTTCGTGACTGGGTATT
>JAZSKF010000064.1:0-3271 GCA_045534715.1 Clostridia bacterium
AAAGGCAAATATAACTGAAAAAAGACTATTCCAAAGAATAGTCTTTTTTCAGGCAAGGCAGAATAATAATGATGCATTCATTTATTGTTTTTCTTCGCCGTGTTTATAGATGAAACAAGTATTTTCTTCAGTTCAACACAATTCCCCAGAATTGTGTTATCGTCATAATATCCGCTTTCTATAAGAAGTTCAATCCAGTATTCACTTTCAGAACATTCTTTCAGCGCTATTTGAAGTTTTGCAATAAAATCGTTTTTACCGTGCCCATAAAATGCTTCTCTTATATTCGCTCCAATGCTTGTGCCACTACGGATAAGTTGATTTGTGAGCACACTTTCTCTTTTTTCACTTTTTACTTTATTACAAACTTTAATTATATCTAATGCAAACTGTTTAGATTTCACAAGCAATGGACTATCCATAAAATTTCTCCTTATAAAGCACTTCTTCCCTATTCACTATTACTTATTACTTTCCAAAAATCGACAAGTCTTTTTAGGGAATAGTGAAGAGTGAAGAGTGAAGAGGTAATAAGTAAAATCGACAAGATTCTGTCGAACCTTGTCGATTTTTGGTGGGCCTTCAGGGACTCGAACCCCGGACCGTCCGGTTATGAGCCGGATGCTCTAACCAACTGAGCTAAAGGCCCAAACAAATTTAACGTAAACCATTATATCACAGTCTTTTTTAAAAATCAAGTGTTTTTACGATTTTTATTAAATTATTTTTTCTTCCGGTTTATATTGCAAAACTTTAAAAAAAGTTGTATAATTTATACATACTTATATTTGTTCCGGGAGGAGAAACATGACTCGTCTTATATTTGTTCGCCACGGCGAAAGCATGGGAAATTTTACCAAAACCTTTATCGGACATACCGATATTGACCTGACAGAAAGAGGTTATCTGCAGGCAGAAAAAACTGCGGAATATCTTGATACATATAAAATAGACAAAATTTATTCCAGCGACTTAAAACGTGCCTATCATACTGCCGAAGCAGTTGCAAAAAGGCAGGGGCTTGACATTGTCACCACGCCGAGCTTGCGCGAAATCAACGGCGGCGTGTGGGAGGGCGTTTTGTTTGACGACCTTGAAAAAAGCTATCCCGCATATAAGCTCTGGCTCAGCTCCATCGGCAAAGCCGTGTGCGACGGCGGAGAAAGCATAATTGAGCTGCAAAGCAGAATTAACAGTGCAGTTCTTGAAATTGTTGCGGAAAACCCCGGCAAAACCGTTCTTATTGCCACCCATGCAACCCCCATTTCCACAATGAGATTTTTGTGGGCAGGCGAAAACCTTGCAGAAAGCAAGAAAATACAATGGGTTTCCAACGCTTCTGTTACCATAGTTGACTATACAGACGGCGCACCTACTCTTGAGGTGTATGGCTATGACAGCCACCTCAGCGATATGAAAACCGCTTTGCCGGACAACGTATAAAAATTTCCGGAGATTGAATATGAACAGATACAGAAAAATTATTTCTCTTTTGCTTGTCATGTTTCTTATAACCGGCGTGTATATTCTCGGCTCGCTTCTGGCGTCGGGCGGTCTTGGCGTGCTTTTTAACAAGTCCACCAAAACAGTTCTTGTTATGGGCATGGATAATGCAGGTCTCAGGTCGGACGTTATGATGGTCGGGTTTATAAACGGCAGAGAGGGCAGAGTTGACATTCTGTCAATACCGAGAGATACCCAGGTGAAAATCGGAGGCAGATACTATAAAATAAACAGTGCCTACGCCATAGGCAAAGAAGAAGAATCTATCGCCGTAGTGGAAAACCTTTTGGACATTGAAATAGACGGCTATGTCAAGTTTTCTTTTGAAACTTTCAGAGAAACCATCGACGCTATAGGCGGCGTTAACTTTGATGTTCCGCAGGATATGTTTTATGAGGACCCCTACCAGGACCTTTACATTGACCTTAAAGCAGGTCCCCAACATTTAAACGGCGAGGAAGCGGAAGGGCTTGTCCGGTTCCGCAGATATCCCACCGGCGACGAAGGCAGAATTGCCGTTCAGCAAGAGTTTATCAAAGAAATCGTGCGGCAAAAAGCCAATCCGCTGATGCTTTTCAGACTTCCTACCATTGTGTCTACTCTAAGCAAAAATATAGACACCAGTCTTGATGCCGGAACTTTTGTTGAACTTGGCGTTGCAGCGATAAAAGCCGGAACAGACGGGCTAAATACCATCAAACTGCCCGGCGGTCCCTCTTACCAGTGGGGCGTGTCCTATTATATCCATAGTCCTTCGCAGACAGCAGCACTCATTGAAGAAATTTATAACAGATAATAAAAAAGTCGGGCATTTTCTGCCCGACAATCTGTTTGTTTAATTATTTAACGAATTCTTTAAGTTCACCGAGGAATTTTTCACAATCGTCGCTCTGAACTTCTACTCTTATTTTGTTGCTGAGGTCGAGACTGAAAATACCCATAATGGATTTCGCGTCAACAACATATCTGCCTGATACAAGGTCAACATCAAATTCGTATGTGTTAACAAGGTTAACAAATTTTTTAACATCATCAATTGAAGACAACATTATTTCACAAGTTTTCATAAATTAGTCCCTCCTGTTTATCGGATAATTTTTTACACTTATATTATAATACATTTATTTCAATTAGTCAATAGAAATTTTTTTGGAGGAAGCGTTTTGAAAAAAGTTGCGTTTTATACCCTTGGCTGCAAAGTTAACCAGTATGAAACAGAAGTTATGCGGGAATCTTTTGCAGCAGCAGGTTACCAGACTGTCGATTTTGAAGAAATTGCCGACATTTATATAATAAACACTTGCAGCGTTACTGCTATTGCAGACCGCAAATCCCGCCGTGCCATAAAAAAAGCGGCGGCGATAAGCCCCTCTGCAATTATTGCAGTTACCGGTTGTTATGCCCAGACCTCGCCGGGCGAGGTGGAAAAGCTTGCTAACGTGGATATTGTGGTGGGCAACAGCGAAAAAACGCAGATTGTGGATATTCTCGAAAATGAATCAGAAAAAAAGCAAACTGTTGTGGGCGACATTATGAAAAGCAAGTCTTATCTTACAATGTCTGCCTCCTCGGGCGGAGAAAAAACACGCGCGCTTATGAAAATCCAAGACGGTTGCGACAATTTTTGTTCCTACTGCATCATTCCATACGCTCGTGGACCTGTCAGAAGCAGACCTCTTAAGGATATTATAAAAGAAGCGGAAACTCTTGCACAGGCGGGATACAAAGAAATTGTGCTGACCGGCATACAAGTCGGAGGCCAAGCGGT
>JAZSKF010000122.1:0-11693 GCA_045534715.1 Clostridia bacterium
GACCTGTTTTCGGCGTAAAAGGCGGTGCTGCCGGCGGCGGCTATTCGCAGGTTGTTCCAATGGAGGATATAAATCTTCATTTTACGGGCGACATTCACGCAATAACCGCAGCCAACAATTTACTGTCGGCCCTTATAGACAACCACATTCATCAGGGCAACGAGTTGGGCATTGACCCGCGGAAAGTTGTGTGGGAAAGAGTTCTGGACATGAACGACCGCACGCTGAGAAATGTTATTGTGGGACTTGGCAGAGATGTTGACGGTGTGCCCAGACAGGACGGGTTTATGATAACTGTTGCATCTGAAATAATGGCAATTATCTGCCTTGCCGACGGTATGGACGATTTAAAGGAACGTCTTGGCAAAATAATTGTTGCCTACACTTTTGATAATGTTCCGGTAACGGCAAAAGATGTAAAAGCAGTTGGTGCTATGGCCGCACTTTTAAAAGATGCCATAAAACCAAATCTCGTGCAGACTTTGGAAAAAACCCCTTGTCTTATGCATGGCGGTCCTTTTGCCAACATTGCACATGGCTGCAACAGTCTTATCGCAACAAAGCTGGGACTTAAGCTTGCTGACTATTGCATAACAGAAGCGGGCTTTGGTGCAGACCTTGGCGGAGAAAAGTTTTTGGACATAAAATGCAGAAAAGCAGGTCTTTCGCCCGATGCGGTGGTTATTGTTGCAACAGTTCGTGCACTCAAATATAACGGCGGCGTGAAAAAGGAAGAGCTTGGAAAAGAAAATGTAGAGGCTCTTGTAAAAGGGCTTCCCAACCTTGGAAAACATATAGAAAACATAAAGGCGAGCGGAATCACGCCGGTTGTTGCAATAAACGAATTTGCAAGTGACACCGAAAAAGAAAAAGAGGCTCTTAAAAAATACTGTAAGCAGTATGGCGTGGCGTGTGTTATGAGCGAAGTTTTCGCAAAAGGCGGAGAGGGTGGAATTGCCCTTGCGGAAAAACTTGTGGAAATTACAGAAAAGAGCAGCGGAAGCTACACTCCGTTTTATGAGCTTTCTTTGCCCATAAAAGACAAAATAAACGAAATTGCAACCCGTGTTTACGGGGGAAGCGGCGTGAAATATACTGCTACGGCAGAGTCGCAGATTGACAAAATTGAAAAAATGGGATATGGCGATTTGCCTGTTTGTATTGCAAAAACACAATATTCTCTTTCGGACGACCCGGCAAAACTTGGCAGACCGGAAAACTTTGAAGTTGCGGTGTCTGAAGTAAGAGTTTCTGCAGGGGCGGGATTTGTGGTTGTTTTAACAGGCAGTATAATGACCATGCCGGGACTTCCCAAAACACCGGCGGCAAACAGCATTGACATAGACAGCAAAGGGAAAATAACCGGACTGTTTTAAAAAAGTGCAGCCCGGGAAGGCTGCACCAAAAATATTAAAAATGTTCATTTTCACGAAGTTTTCGAAGTTCACGTCTTTTAAGTGCGGCTTCAAAAAAGGCTTTTTCCTCTTCGGTTTCAGGTAACAGCTGAGGGACCATGGCGGGAGACCCCGACTCGTCAACTGCCACCATCACCAGATAGGCGGTGTTTATAAGCTCCTTATGTCCGCTAAGCTCCTCAACATACGTTCTGACACAGATTTCCATAGAGGATTTGCCGGCATGGGTGATAAACCCTTCCAGAACAAGTATATCATTGGCAAATGCCGGTTTTTTGAAAACAAGAGAATCCACGGCGGCGGTGGTTACGTTGCAATTACTGTGACGGCGTGCCACAACGGCAGCCACAACGTCTATCCATTCCATAAGCTTTCCGCCGAAAAGACGTTTATTTCCGTTAAGGACCGACTGTGCGAGAAGCTGAACCTGATAGGTTTTGGAGTCGGACACTTTTTTTGGTGATATCATAAAATTCACTCCTTTTAATATATTTTAGCCCAAAAAACATTTAAGGTCAACCGAAAAATTTTATTTTGGAGAAAAAACCATGAAAAACTTTTTTGACATTCTCATAATAGGCGGCGGAGCGTCGGGTATTATGGCGGCAATTTCAGCTGCCCAATCTGCACCCGTGTCGGTTGCACTGCTTGAAAAGAACAACCGGACAGGCAAAAAACTCCTCGCAACAGGCAACGGCAGATGTAACTTTACAAATGCAGACATTTCCCTTTCGAGATATCACGGGGAAAATGTTAAATTTGCCATGAGTGCTTTTGGTAAAATGAGTCCTGAAGAAACACTTGGTTTTTTTGAAAAACTCGGAATTGTTCCCCGCGAGGAAGAAAACGGAAAAATCTTTCCATTCAGCGGCCAGGCCTCTTCTGTTTTAGACCTTTTAAGACTTAAACTTGAAACACTTGGTGTTAAAGAAATTGTAGACTTTGAAGCTGAGGACATCAGTGAAAAAGAGGGTTTATTTGAGCTTGTTTCCTTTGGCGGCAAAAAGATTAAAGGACGAAAAGTTATAGTCTGCACCGGAGGAAAAGCGGGACCGCAGTTTGGCACCGACGGGAGCGGATATGTGCTTTTGGAAAAATTCGGTCATACAAAAACCGCAATACTTCCCGCAATTGATAAGCTTAAAAGCTCTTCTCCCCACGCAAAAGCACTTAAAGGGATTAAAACCACCGGAAATGCAACTCTTTTTGTTTCGGGCAAAAAAACAAGAGTGGAACAGGGAGAAATTCTGTTTACCGACTACGGACTTTCAGGTCCGCCAATACTCCAGCTTTCAGGGCAGGCGGCAGAGGCAATTTATGAGGGGAACAGCGTGGAGGTTACTCTTGACATTCTGCCTGAATTTTCCGAGGAAGAGCTTGCCTACCTACTGAAAGAAAGACGGGATACAAACGGTCACTACCCGCTTGAACAGTTCATGGCGGGGCTTGTTAACAAACAGATAGGTAAAGAGCTTATAAAGGCGGCGGAGTGCGGCAAACTAAGCATGCCTGTGTCGGCCCTTTCAGATAAACATTTAAAAAAACTTTCCACCCTTTTAAAAGACTGGCGGTTTGAAATAACCGGGTCTATGGGGTTTAAAGATGCCCAAACAACAGCCGGCGGCATAAAAACTTCCGAATTTGTTCCACAAACAATGGAATCTCGGCTGAAAAAAGGACTCTATGCCGCAGGTGAAATCCTTGATATATACGGAGATTGCGGCGGATTTAATCTTCAGTGGGCGTGGAGTAGCGGCTATCTTGCCGGGCTTTCTGCTACAAAGGAGTTAATGTGAAAAAAATTGTAGAAATAAAAGAAATAAAAATGCCACCGGGCCACACGTTTTTGGACCTTGAAAAAAAGGTGGCAAAAATGTGCGGAAAAAAACCTGCACATATTATTATAACCAAAAAATCGGTAGATGCGCGCAAGAAAAGCGACGTTCATTTTGTATATAACGTCCGGGCATGCTTCGGGCAGCCGGAAGAGCCGCAGCGGATAGAAATTCCCAAAACGGCGACCGACCACCCGCCAGTTGTTGTGGGCAGCGGGCCGGCGGGCTATTTTGCGGCATATATACTTGCTTCGGCAGGGCTTTGTCCCATAGTTCTTGAAAGAGGGAAAGAAGTTTCCGGTCGAAAAAATGATGTGGACACCTTTTTTCAGACAGGAAAACTTAATCCTGACTCAAACGTTCAGTTTGGCGAGGGCGGAGCAGGCACGTTTTCAGACGGGAAATTAAATTCCGGAGTGTCAAATGCGTTCTGCCGGGAAGCTTTTGAAATTTTTATAGAGTGTGGCGCGCCCGAAGAGATACGCTACCTTTCAAAACCGCATATTGGCACCGACAACCTCTTTTATGTTGTTCAGAATCTTCGCAAACGCATAACAGAGATGGGCGGCCGGGTGATTTTTAATTCCAAAGTTACTGATATTATAGTTAAAAACGGAAAAATAACACATGTTATTGCCGATAAAAAATATAGGACAGACCATGCAATTTTTGCAATAGGCCACAGTGCGAGAGATACATTTAAAATGCTTTATGAAAAGGGAGCCAAAATGGAACAAAAACCCTTTTCGGTGGGTGTGCGCATTGAACACCCCCAAAGCATGATAAATTTTTCGCAGTATGGGCAGGAAATGCCGGAAAATCTTCCTGTTGCCGACTATAAGCTATGGACAAAAGGCACAACTTCAAGAGGAGCGTACACATTTTGTATGTGCCCGGGAGGATATGTTGTTGCGGCAGCGTCGGAGGAGGGCGGAGTTGTAACCAACGGAATGAGCAAATTTGCCCGTGACGGCAAAAATGCAAACAGTGCACTTCTTGTAAACGTCGGCCCGCAGGATTTTGGCGGCGGCCACTCTCTTGCGGGAATAGAGTTTCAGAGAAAACTTGAAAGAGCGGCGTTTTTTGCAGGCGGAGAAGACTATAAAGCTCCCGTTCAACTGCTTGCTGACTTTTTAAAAGGAGAAAAATCGTCTGGATTTGGCGAGGTGGAACCCACATATATGCCGGGAGTGAAATTTGCAGAGTTAAAAAGAATACTGCCCGGATATGTCGGCGATTCGCTGGCTGAGGCGGCGGTGGAAATGGGCAAAAAGCTTAAAGGATTTGACCGCCCGGATGCAATTTTAACGGGCGTTGAAACAAGAAGCTCGTCTCCTGTCAGAATTTTAAGAGACGAAAATATGATGAGTAGTATTAAAGGACTTTTCCCGGCGGGAGAAGGTGCCGGCTACGCAGGCGGGATTACCTCTGCTGCTGCAGACGGCATAAAATGTGCACTTAAAATTATAAGTTTATGCAAAGGGAGATAAAATATGAGATGCGAAAAATGTGACAATCAGCTTCACTATGGTGCGAAATATTGTATTTCTTGCGGAGAGAAGGTTGGCGATGAGGCATACGCCGAGGATTATAAAAAAACAATCTGGGGAAAGCTTGATAAGGCGTATAACGTATACAACACGCTAACACTTAAAAAATTTACCGGGCATATTATTTTCAAAATATTGCTTCTTGTTTTAATCGGAGTTTTTATTTTGAATGAGCTTTATGGGGATATGGCAAACATTCGTCTTTTAAACAGTGATTATTATACCATTACATACGCTGAAGCGGCGGATGTTTATCTGCTTAAAACAAGTGAGGAAAAGATAGATTTACAGTTTTATGTGCCCATAACGGCAGAAAAAATAGCTTTTGCCGGATACAAACAGGGCAATGCCGAGACAAACGAGTTTTCAGTTGAAGAATATAAAAAGACGGGCTATACGGTGGGGAAAGAGGAGTTCGACTATATAATTGCAACAACCAAACGCGGCGACAAGGAAATTGACAGTGTCAGACTTATTGTGGAAGCGGAGGTGGCAGAATGAACAGCGTAACCATTGAAGAAACAATTTATTGCAGCTATTGCGGAAGCGCAAATAAAAAATCTGCCGTGAAATGTGAGCAGTGTGAAAAAGTTATTGCCGGCAAATATCGGCCATTTTATGACTTCCTTAAACAGCATATGAAGGACGAACTTAAAGACAGGCTTACAGACTCAATCTTCTCTTACATTAAAAACTTTCTTTTGTCCCAAAGCTATGGCGTTATACTTTCGATTTTTATAGTGGCGGGCGGTGTATCTATAGCATACGGAGCAACACCGTACATTGAAAAGATTCCTGAGATGGTGGTGGAGCCGACACAGACAGAACCAAGTGTGGAGGAAGAACCAAGAACCATAGAACCGTTTACCGATGATGACTGGCAATATGGGGTAATGCACATTTCCTCCTGCTATGATAGCTTTGCAGATGATGTAAGGACAAGCGAAAGATATTGGGACACCGGAAACTATTATGATAGCGCAGACGAACTGTATGCCGAAAACAATATCCCGGGGTATGGTTTTTCGGGGGCTCATGAAATGGTATCAAATCCAATATCCATTTCCGGCTGGGATGACAGACATGATCGGGTTGTGGCAAGATATGCAGACAAAGCATCGCTTAAAACGGGCGGCGGGTTTTCAAGCCCTCTTGCACAGGCTCTTCATAATGAAAATTACACAGTTTGCGAATTTAATTATGTTTTGCGCAGCGGCAGCGGCGACTATGATTATGAAACTGATACGGGCGGAATAATAGAAGAAGAGCTTGTTTACAGAATGGTGCTTGTTAAACATGATGACAATTGGTATCTTGCAGAGGACACTCTCCTTTCAAGATATGGAATTTAATTTTTGGAGGAAAATACAACTTTGAGTAAATTTGAAAACGATTTATCACAGGGGAATGTTGCAAAACAGATGATACGCTTTTCCCTGCCATTTTTGATATCCAATCTTATACAGTCCCTATACAATGTTGTTGACATGATTGTTGTGGGGCAGTTTGCCGGCACGGCAAGTATGTCGGGCGTTAACATTGGCAGCCAGATAACATTTATACTGACAAATGCGGTGCTGGGGCTGACGGTTGGTGCAACTGTTTTAATTGCGCAGTATCTGGGCGCAAAAGACAAACAGTCGGTGAAAGAAACGATAGGAACATTGTTCACAACTCTCTTGGCGGCGTCAGTGGTTTTAACAATAATTATGGTTGTTGTGAGAAGACCGCTGCTTGACCTGATAAAAACGCCTGCCGAATCCTACTCGGAGGCGGAAAATTATTTTTATGTTACCTCTTTTGGTACAATATTCATATTTGGGTACAATGCCTTAAGTGCAGTAATGCGCGGTATGGGAGACAGCAAGAACCCGCTTATATTTGTCACCGTTTCCTGCGTGTGCAATATAATTTTAGACCTTGTGCTTGTTGCAGGTTTTGATATGGGTGCAACAGGTGCTGCGGTTGCAACGGTGGTTTCCCAGGCAATCAGCATGATTTTGTGTATACTTTATTTAAAGAAAAACAAATTTATATTTGATTTTAAATTAAGTTCTTTCGGTTTCCACAGGGAAAGGCTTAAAATGCTCCTTAAAATAGGAGTGCCCACAATGATACAAAACGTTGCAACGGGTTGTTCTTTCCTGTTTTTAACAACGCTTGTAAATCTTATAGGATATACGGCGTCGGCAGCGGTTGGTGCCGTGGGCAAAATAAACGGTTTTGCAATTTTGCCTGCCATTGCGATGAGCTCTTCCGTTTCTGCCATGAGTGCACAGAACATAGGCGCGGGCAAAGAAAAAAGAGCAGTCGAAACTATGAAAATAGGAATATACATTTCAATGGCAATAAGCCTTGTTATTTTTGTGTTCCTCTTCCTATTCCCTGAAGTTTGTATGAGAGTTTTCGGAAACGATGCAGAGATGATAGAAAACGGTGTATTATATATTAAAACATTCACGTTTGACTATCTTATTGTTCCGGTGCTTTTCTGCCTGAACGGACTTTTCATCGGTTCAGGGCACACCACATTCTCTCTTATAAACAGCGTACTTTCCTCGCTGCTTATAAGAATTCCGGCGTCCTACCTTTTCGGCATGGTGCTTGACATGGGGCTGCCCGGTGTGGGACTTGGCGCGCCGGCGGCAAGTGGTGCAGCACTTATTCTTGCGCTGATCTTTTACAAAAGCGGTAAGTGGAAAAAACGAACAATCATCAAAGAACCAAGCTAATAAAAAATCCCCCGGACAAAATGTCCGGGGGATTAAAATTTTAAGATTAGTCAGCTGAGAAGGGCAGGAGTGCGATCATTCTTGCTCTTTTAATAGCTGTAGTAACCTGGCGCTGATGTTTTGCACAGCAACCGTTTATTCTTCTGGGAAGAATTTTACCTCTTTCAGAAACATATTTTCTGAGTTTGGCAACATCTTTATAGTCGATGGATTCAACTTTATCCGCACAGAAAGCACAAACTTTTTTCTTCATGCGTCTTGCATGCGGCTTATCCATTTTTTCTCTTTCGGCCATAATACAAACCTCCTTATGATATTAAGTCAATAATTAGAATGGCAGCTGGTCGTCATCCACAACGGCAGAAAAGCCTGACGGAGCAGACGAAACGTCCTGGTTTGCAGGAGCAAATGCATCATTTCCTGCAGCTGCGCCATTGTCACGTTTGGGTTCAGCGAAATGCACCTCGTCCGCAACAACGTCGGTAGCATATCTTTTCTGACCTGTCTGAGCATCGTCCCAGCTTCTTGTCTGAATTCTTCCGCAAACAGCAACAAGCTGACCTTTACGGAAATAGCGGGAAACGAATTCTGCTCTTGTTCCAAAAGTAACAATGTTGATAAAGTCGGTCTGCCTTTCTTCTCCCTGACGGACAAAATCCCTGTCAACAGCGAGAGAAAAATTGCAGACATAGGCGCCGGATGGAGTCGCTTTAAATTCGGGGTCACGGGTCAGCCGACCCATAAGGATTACCTTATTAAGCATGGTTTTCTCCTCCTGATTATTCTTTTACAATTACGATTGAACGAAGAACGCCGTCTGTAATTCTGTATACTCTCTCAAGTTCACGCGGGAAATCGGGTGCGCTTGTAAAGTTTACAAGAACATAGTAGCCTTCTGTTTTATCATTGATCTCGTAAGCAAGTCTTTTTTTGCCCCAAACATCAACGCTGTCGATTGTAGCGTTTTTTTCGATCAATGACTTAAACTTTGCAACAAGACCTTCGATAGCCTCATCGCCGATGGAAGCATCGAGAACAAAAATAGTCTCATAAGCTCTTTTGATTTCAGTCATTTTTTCACCTCCTCATGGACTCTGACCATAGCTATTGCTATAGTAAGGAATATTAGCCTAACCATTATATCGCAAACAGAGGGGCTTGTCAAGTGTTTTTTAAAGGGAAAATGCAAAAATGTGGAAAATATATCTTGCATATTTACATAATATATGGTAGAATATATCCCGAAAGGAAAAAACTATGTTTGGATATGTAAATGTTTGCGCGGACGAGCTTAAAGTTCGTGAATTTAAGATGTTTAAAGCCTACTATTGCGGTCTCTGCAAAAGACAGGGGAAACTGTGCGGAGCTGCAAGCAGACTTCTTTTAAGCTATGATTTTACGGTGCTTGCCCTGCTGCTTGATGCAACCGGGGAAAAATCTCCCGAAATCCGCGCTGACAGATGTGCGCTTCATCCTTTTAAAAAAAGGCCTGTGGTGAAAAAAAGCTCTGCGCTTGACTATTGCGCTTATATGAGCACTGCCCTTGCGATTTATAAAGCGATGGACGATTTAAAGGACGAGGGTGTGGGAATAAAAAGTGCGCCCGCTCTCTTAAAACCGCTGCTAAAAAAGATAAAAAAGAAATATCCGGACAAGCTTTTTAGAATTGAAAAGTGCCTTGAAAGAATTTCTGATGCCGAAAAGAAAGGCGAGAAAAACATTGACATTCCCGCCGGAGAGTTTGGAAAACTCATGGCAGAACTCTTTGCTTATGATGATAAGCAGGAGAGAGTTTTGCGCGAGCTTGGATATAATATCGGCAGATGGATATATGTAGTTGATGCGATAGACGACTATGGGAAAGACGTGGAAAAAGGAAGATATTCGCCTTTTTCTGATGAGCAGGAGATAAAAGAGAGTGAGGAAGCCCTCTGGTACAACCTTTCTGCAGCGTCGGCCGCGTATGAACTTCTGGAAATTAAAAGAAACAAAGGGGTACTTGACAACATAATATATATTGGACTTAAAAAAGCGACAGAAAGAGTCCTGGAAAAGAGGAAAAATGGATAGTTACAGCATTCTTGGAATAAACAGAAATGCAAGCCGTGCAGATGTTGATGCGGCCTACCGCAGTTTGATGGAAAAATACAGCGAAGAAAAATATCAGTCGGGTCCGCTTGCCGACCTGGCACAGAAAAAACGCGAAGAAATTAAGCTCGCGTATGATGCGGTTATAAAGGACCTGGCAGCAAAGGACAAAGCTTCGGCAGAAAATGCAAAAACATATTCGAGTTCTACCGACCCTGAATTTGAAAAGGTGAGAAGCTATATAAATTCGGGCAATTTTGCGGAAGCGGAGAAATTGCTTCTTGAAACAAAAAACCACAGTGCCGAATGGTATTACCTCATGGGATGCGTAGACCTTCGCCGTGGGAATTATAACGGCGCCTATGCAAACTTTAAAACGGCAACAAATAAAGACCCTATGAACATGGAATATAAAAATGCTTTTTTGAGCATGCAAAATAGTGCGGGGGCATACAGAAATATGCCTATGGGAGATATGTCACAGCCGGATATGTGCAACTGTTGTTCAAATCTTATCTGTGCTGACTGTCTTTGTGAATGTATGGGAGGGGACCTTGTTCCCTGCTGCTAAAACAAAAAAAGAAAGTGCGGTGAAAATTATGAAACCGGAGTTTAACAAAAAATATACAACCATCGCGATATATGCCTTTCTGGTTGTTGTTGCAAGCCTTGTTTTCTGGGCGATGATTAACCACATAGGAACAATATGGGGAGCTATAGTTAAGATATCAAAGGTGCTTGTTCCTTTCCTTAACGGATTCATAATTGCCTATCTCATAAATCCCGTGATGAAAATGTGCGAAAAATGGTTTTCCCGCATCCTAAAGAAGAAAGACCGACCAAAACTCAAACGGATTTTGTCAATCGCTTCGTCATATATAATAATTCTTGGCACTATAACTTTGTTTTTCATACTTATAGTTCCGCAAATCGGCAAAAGCATTGCTCAATTTGCGCTTCAGGTACAGGAATGGGCGCCGAAAGCTTATGCCGCCATTGAAAATTTCATAAACAATACAGATTATGAAAGATATATTGCCGAAAACCTTGAAAAACTTGTGAAAAGTGTCGGAAACCTTGCGCTGACCTATTCGGGCGACTCTCTCGCAGCGGTTTATTTCGGCGTTAAAAATGTTGCGCTTGCAATAATCAACCTGGTTCTCGGGTTTATCATTTCCATATACATGCTTTACGACAAAGAAAAATTTATCCGTCAGGGCAAGCTTCTCACAAAAGCCTTTTTCAGCGACGAAAGAGCCCACAGAATTATTGATGTTTCAGGCGAAGCGCATAAGATTTTTTCGGGATTTATCGGAGCGAAAATCATCGACTCTTTAATAGTCGGAATAATCTGTATGATAGGCATGTGGATACTTCGTCTGCCTTTTGCGGAGCTAATAGGCTTTATTGTGGGTGTTTCAAACCTCATACCATATTTTGGTTCGTGGATTGGCGGAGCAATAGCGGCACTTATGATTATGGTTGTAAGTCCTGTTCAGGCACTTTGGTTTATAATTCTTGTTCTTGTGCTCCAGCAGATAGACAACAGCATCATATCGCCTAAAATTCTTGGTGACTCAACAGGAATTTCGCCTTTCTGGACAATGTTTGCCATCATTGCGGGCGGCGGATTTTTCGGAATTGTCGGTATGCTCATCGGAGTTCCGCTCTTTGCACTTATCTATTCGCTTTTTTCTGCTTATGTCAAAAGAAAAGCAAATTAGTACTTGCAAATAAAACAAATTGGTGTTATAATGTATAAATGTTAAAAGCGATGATTGAGAAAAGTACCCTGAAGGGCGCCCATAAGAGAGATGCTGCCATGGGCTGAAAGCGGCATTGGGAAAGTCGGCAGGGGAAGTTCGCTCAGGAGCTGCAACCTTGAACTGACAGTAGGGGTTGCCGGGTCAGGACCGTTATATTCTGCAAAAAGTGCCGAATTTTTCGGAATTTGGGTGGTACCGCGTAAGGAATTTGTGCCTTTCGTCCCATTGTTGGACGAAAGGCTTTTTTATTATTGCTTAAAAAGGAGAGATTAGCATGAAAGAAATGCTGGCGAAAATCAAAGAATCG
>JAZSKF010000103.1:0-2920 GCA_045534715.1 Clostridia bacterium
GACAAAAGACAAAAAGAACATTATATGCTCCCTGCGGCGCAGACGAGAGATAAAGACTGTGTTACAGCCGAGAAAATGAAAGCAGTAGGTGATACGCTGAAAAAAGAATTTGATTACATACTTATAGATTGTCCGGCAGGAATTGAACAGGGATTTAAAAATGCAATTGCAGGTGCTGATGAAGCAATTGTTGTTACAACACCCGAAGTGTCGGCTGTTCGAGACGCTGACAGAATTATTGGGCTACTGGAAGCAAACGGGCTAAAAAAACCTCGGCTTATTGTAAACCGTATACGCATAAACATGGTAAAAAAAGGAAACATGATGAGCGTTGAGGATATTGAGGAACTTCTTGCCATAGGAATTTTAGGCATTGTTCCGGATGATGAAAATATAATAATTACCTCCAATAAAGGTGAACCGGCGGCGATGAACGAAAAAACTCTTATAGGAGAGGCATATCGTAATATTGCCGGCAGGGTTTGCGGAGAGGACATTCCGTTTATAAAGTTTGATACGGAAAACTTTATGACAAGGGTGCGCAAAATGTTTGGAGGTGTAAAATATGCTTAAAGGAATTTCACGGCTATTAAAAAAACACAAGTCAAGTGAGGTTGCAAAAAGCAGAATGCAGGTTCTTCTGTCCATCGACAGACAGAAAACGTCTATGATAACGGAAGAAACAATCAATAATATCAAAGAAGAAATAATGGGAGTAATCAGCAAATATCTTAAGATAGATGTAACATCTTTTGATGTAAAACTTGAAAGGAACACAGATGACAGTGGCAGAGTTCTTTCCACTGTTGTTGCCAATATACCAATAGACATATAACAGAAAGGATGGGGCAAATGAACATTGCTTTAATTGCACACGACAAGAAAAAAGAACTTATGGTACAATTTTGTATTGCTTACAAGGGGATTTTAGAAAAACATACTCTTTGTGCCACAGGTACAACAGGCGGACTTATTGCAGAAACAACAGGACTCAATGTCCACCGCTTTCTGTCGGGACCGCAGGGCGGAGACCAACAGATTGGTGCAAGAATTGCATATGATGAAATTGACCTTGTCCTCTTTTTCAGAGACCCTCTTACAATGAAGACTCATGAACCGGAAATTTCTCCCATTTTGAAGCTTGCCGATATACACAACGTTCCGGTTGCAACAAATGTTGCAACTGCCGAAGTTCTTATTATGGGCGTGGAAAGAGGAGACCTGGCTTGGCGTGAAATTGTTAATCCCAAAGCTAAAGCAAATATTGTTGAATAATATTTTGCGGAAAGGCATATAAAATGGAAAATTTAACTGTTGTTGAGCTTAGGAAGAAAGCAAAAGAGTTGGGCGCAACAGGCGTTTCTTCCATGAAAAAAACTCAACTTATTGAGTTTATTGATTCGGCAAAAGCTTTTGAAGAACCTAAAAAACAGCTTTTTGACCTCAATAAAAGCAAAAAAAATGTCGACGGGATTTTAGAAGTGCTTGCCGACGGATATGGGTTTGCCAGAGGCGCAAACTGTCTGGACGGCAACAGCGATGTTTATGTTTCGCCGTCGCTTATCAGAAAATATCTTTTAAAAACAGGAGATAAGATTGAGGGTTTTGCAGTTCGCCGTGAGGGCGAAAAATTTGAAGCTCTTATTTATATTACATCGGTCAATGGAGATAAACCTGAAAAAATAAAAAACAGGGTTTCTTTTGAAAATCTTGTCCCGGTATATCCGGATGAGAGACTGAAAATGGAAACAGCTCAAAATGAATATGCTACAAGACTGATGGATATTATCTCGCCGGTAGGCAAAGGGCAGAGAGGGCTCATTGTTGCACCACCCAAAACCGGCAAAACCACCATTTTGAAACAGATAGCAAAAAGTGTGAAGAAAAACAATCCGGAAGTTCACTTAATCGTTCTGTTAATTGATAAACGCCCTGAAGAAGTGACGGATATGATTTATTCAATAGACGGTGCGGAGGTTGTTTATTCCACTTTTGATATGCCGCCGGAAAACCATACAAAAGTTGCGGAAATGGTGCTTGAACGTGTGCAGCGTCTTGTTGAACAGAAAAAGGATGTTGTTTTGCTGCTGGACAGTTTAACTCGTCTTGCAAGAGCCTACAATCTTACAGGCCAGACAAGCGGAAGGTCCCTTTCGGGAGGGCTTGATGCGGGCGCACTTTATAAACCAAAAAAATTCTTTGGTGCTGCCAGAAATATTAAATCAGGCGGAAGCCTTACCATACTTGCAACCGCGCTCATTGAAACGGGCAGTAAAATGGATGATGTTATTTTTGAGGAGTTCAAAGGAACAGGCAATATGGAACTCCACCTTGACAGAAAAATGTCTGAACGCAGAATTTTCCCTGCCATTGATATTTACAAGTCGGGCACAAGAAAAGAAAATCTTCTTCTTCCTTATGAAGAACTTGCAGCAGCCTGGAACATAAGACGTGCGTTCGGGGACACACCATCACCCGAGGTAACAGAATATATAATTAAAAAACTTGTATCTTCAAAAAACAATATAGAATTTATCGATATTATAAACAAAGAAATGAAAAACGAAAATTTTTCAGTCAGGAGATAGTTTATGAAAAAAATTGTCGCGTTTTTAGTTGTTATAAATCTTGTTTTCTCGGTGATATCTTTACAGACTTTTGCTCTTGATATCAGTGATATTGATAGTAATGCGGCACTTCTTATGGATGCAACTACGGGTAAAATCATGTTTGAAAAGAACATAGACCAGAAAGTTGCTATTGCAAGTATTACAAAACTTATGGTTTTGCTAATAACAATGGAAGAGATAAAAGCAGGAAATCTCTCTCTTGACACAATTATAACAGGTACAAAAGAAGCAAAGGAAATTGGCGGGTCCACAATGTTTCTCGATGACGGCGAACAACTGCCGCTTGAAAC
>JAZSKF010000145.1:0-4651 GCA_045534715.1 Clostridia bacterium
AATAATAATATCTATCGCAAATAATATCTGTTCCTTCTTCAAGAAACTTTTTAATTCCCCAAACCGGATTAACATTATGAGAGATGCGATCTGTTAGAAATAAACTCGCTAATTCAGATGGTTCTCTTTTATAGTTATTGCTTAATGTGTCTCGAATTAAACCTCCGGTTGCTGAATTTGTAGGTTCAGCAGTAACATACACTTTTCTTCCCATAAGTTTCAGTTTATCTTTTAACATATTAATTTGCGTGCTTTTTCCAGATCCGTCTAAACCTTCAAAAACTATAAAAAGCGGTTTGTTAGATTCTTGAACATTAGTATTTTCATAATCATTAAATAATGTACTATGAGAAAAATACAAACTTGAAAGCATCTCTTTATTCAAACCCAATTTAGTTGCTTTTTCCTCAAAAGTTCTAATAAATATTTCAGGATTTTGCGTATCTGCTGCATATTCTCCCTCTGTACAACACCACAAAAAAGTTTCTAAAATAATATTGAATTCTTCAGCAATATGAGTAGATTTTTCATACCAACTTTCTAAACGACTTTTATCAAGAGAATCAAGTTGTTCGAGAACGAATTCCACAGATGGATTCTCCAAGACTAATAATTTTAAATTTGATAACATAATTAAACCTCCTTCTTTTGCCAATACACCTATACCTTACTTTGAAAAAATTATAATAAAACAGACACCACAATATTATTAGTTTCCTCTGCTATCACATAATAAAGTAGTTTGTCATATAGTGTGTTCAAAATGGGTAAAATGTGGGTAAATTCGTTCATCCGTTACCCGTAAACCCTTGAAAACAAGGTGTTTTATTTATCAAGCGGCTTCATTGTGGGGAAAAGCAGAACGTCACGGATTGCTGCAGAGTCTGTGAGCAGCATACACATTCTGTCTATACCAAAACCAATGCCTCCCGTCGGCGGCATACCGATTTCAAGTGCGTTCATAAAATCTTCGTCGGTTGTGTTTGCTTCTTCATCGCCCTGGGCAAGAAGCTCTTCCTGTGCTTTGAAACGTTCTCTCTGGTCTATCGGGTCGTTAAGCTCGGAGTATGCATTTGCCATTTCCCAGCCGTTCATAAAGAATTCAAAACGCTCAACATATTCCGGGTTTTCGGGTTTTTTCTTTGTTAGCGGAGAAATTTCTATTGGGTGATCCATAACAAATGTAGGCTGAATAAGATGTTCTTCAACATACTCTTCAAAGAAGAGACTTAAAATGTCGCCCTTTTTGTGACGGTCTTCATATTCAACGTGGTGAATGTCGGCAATTTTCTTTGCTTCTTCGGTGGTGTGAATTTCGTTAAAGTCAACGCCCGAATATTTTTTAACTGCATCCACCATAGTAATTCTTTCAAATGGTTTTCCAAGGTCCATTTCTATGCCGTTATATACTATTTTGGTTGTGCCTAAAACTTCTGTAGCAACATGACGGTAGAGTTTTTCTGTTAAATCCATCATACCGTGATAGTCGGTGTATGCCTGGTAGAGTTCCATAAGAGTAAATTCAGGGTTGTGGCGTGTGTCAAGCCCTTCGTTACGAAAAACACGGCCAATTTCATAAACTCTTTCAAGACCGCCTACAATGAGTCTTTTTAAGTAAAGTTCAAGTGAAATTCTAAGCTTGAAATCTTCGCCGAGAGCATTGAAATGTGTTTCAAAAGGACGGGCTGCCGCACCGCCTGCATTTGACACCAGCATAGGTGTTTCAACTTCCAAAAAGCCCTCATTATTAAGATAGCTTCTGATAGCAGAGATAATTTTTGAACGTTTGATGAAAGTGTCTTTAACATCATTATTCATAATAAGGTCAACATATCTCTGTCTGTAACGAAGGTCGGTATTTGTCATGCCGTGGAATTTTTCCGGCAATGTCATAAGAGATTTTGAAAGAAGTGTAATCTATGACGCTCTGACAGAAATTTCTCCTGTCTGGGTTGTGAACACTCCCTCTTCGGCGCCGATTACATCGCCTATGTCAAGTTTTTTAAATCTTGCATACTCTTCATCGCCAAGCATATCTTTTTTCACAAAAACCTGAATCTGCCCTTCAATGTCTGCAATATGAACAAATCCAACCTTGCCCATACCGCGTTTTGACATAATTCGGCCTGCTAGAACGACAGTCTGACCATTAAGAGGCGAAATTTTTGCATCTATAACTTCTGTTTCGTCGCTGCCTTTTTTTGTGATTTCTCTTTTTTCTGTAGTATAACCCTCTTTAACATCTTTAGATGTGTGTGTTCTGTCAAATTTGGTGATTACAAAAGGGTCTCTGCCTTCGGCAACAAGTTCAGATAGCTTGTCGCGTCTGATTTGTAAAAGCTCGCTAAGCTCCCTTTCAGAGCTATTTATCTGTTCGCACATGAAGATGTCTCCTATTTCTTTTTCTCGATTTTTTCAATTGTAAAATGCATAACCCCTGCCGGTGCCTCAACATCAACCTTGTCGCCGACTTTTTTGCCCAAAATAGCCTTGCCTATTGGCGAGTCTTTGGAAATTTTGGGATTTTTTGCATCAAACATATTTGCAGTAGCACCGGTAAGCTCATATTTTTTCTGGCTGCCGTTTTCTGCCTGCAATGTTATCATCATGCCGATATTAACCGTAGATAAGTCGGTTATATCATTTTCAATGATTTCGGCACTTTTGAGTTTATTTTCATATTCTGCAATAAGAGCAGCATTTTCTGCCTGTTCCTGTTTCGCAGCATCATATTCTGAGTTTTCGGAAAGGTCCCCGTATCCTCTAGCCTGGTTTATTTTTTCTGCTATTTCTCTTGTCTTTTCATTTTTAAGAAATGCCAGCTGTTCACTGAGCTGGTTATACTCTTCCTGTGTCATGAGAAATTTCTGTTTTGCTGCCATTAAATGTCCCTCCGATTACTTAATTATACTTACCATATATTATATCTCAATTTAAAATTATTGTCAATACATCAAATTATAGTCATACCCGTCTTTTGCGCTGCATATTCTTATATAAACAAATTAAACAGGGACATGGAGGTACTGATTTTATGGACATACAAAAAAAAGACGTGACTATAAGTAAAAATGTCGACCCGGTAGAAAGTTCGGTTGTCGTGGATTCAGATGCTATTGTAAACGATTCAAAGCCCGACCTTCTGAAAGTTCTGCACGTTGACCCGCATATTAAAATCTCAAAAGTCGATATGCTTGGCGGTCGGATGATGGTGAGTGGCCGGGTAACCTACAAAATTCTTTGTCTTCCCGAAAATGGTACCGGTGTTTTCAGTTTAAGTTCGGGTGCAGATTTTTCCCATATGATAGAAAACAGCGATTTTGCTGAAGGCATGTACTGCGACGTTACTGCTGACACCGATCAGATTGAAACACAAATTATAAACAGCCGCAAACTGAAAATAAAGTCTGTGCTTTCTATTACCGCAAACGCATCTATGCCCTTTTCCGTTTCTCTCCCCAGCGAAATCTGTGGAGACAACATAGAAACTAAAACCGCTTCTTTCGGCGGACTCCGCAAGGTTCTGCAAAAGCGGGATATGATAACGATAAATGAGCTTCTTCCTCTTCCCGCGGGCAAACCCAACATCGGAACACTGCTCAAAAGTGATGTTTCTCTGCGGAACAAAGACATAAAAGTTATTTCGGGCAAGGTTATTGCAAAAGGCGAAGTTGTTGTTCTTAACCTTTATGTTCCCGAAAATGGCGGAAATATCGTTTTTTGCGAGCACTGTCTGCCTTTTACGGAAATTCTGGATGCTGAAGGCGTAAATGAAGAGCATTACTGTAAAGTAGATATAGATATGGACGACTGTGATTTTTCTTTGTCCACCGACCCGGACGGCGATATTCGCGTTATAGGCGCAAACATTTGTATGTCTGTTAAGATAAATGCTGATGAGCCATTGTCTGAAACTGCTATATGCGACGTCTACAGTTTAACCCAGGACCTTGATATTTCCTACGGCTCTCACAAATTCAGCCTGCCTGTATGCAATGCCACATCTTCCCACACACTGCGCGAATCGCTGAGCGTTTCCGATAACATTTCTTCGGTGTACAACATAACTGCAAAACCGTATGTAAGCTCGTCAAGTGTTTATGACAACACTGTTGTTACCGAGGGGTATATAGATGCATGTGTCCTTTATATTTCTTCAGACGAAGATTCGCCTGTTGCAAGCAAAAACTTTGAAATTCCCTTTAAAGTTGAAACCGCTGCCGACGGAGCTACCGAGGGGTGTACCGCTTCCTGCAGTACAGATGTAAACCATATAAGCTACAATATCGCTTCTTCCGGCGAAGTTGATGTAAGAATTGTTTTGTGTTGCAATAATTATGTCTGCAAGACAGGCAGCACAGATATTATTGATAAGATTGAAATGCGTGAAAGGCAGGAACAGGATTCTTCCTCTATTGTGATTTATTTTGTCCAGAAGGGAGACTGTCTGTGGGACATTGCAAAACGGTATCACACAAAAATCGATTATATAAAAGAGCTTAATGGCGAAAGCTGCGAAAATCTTACCGAAGGCACACAGCTTCTCATTCCAAGAGGATAATAAAAGCGTATTTACGGCGGTTAGTTTTAAGAGTTGTTCGCCTAAAAATCATATTTTTAGAAGTATACAAAGAATAAAAACACCGGAATA
>JAZSKF010000239.1:0-6846 GCA_045534715.1 Clostridia bacterium
TTTTCAAAGCATATTATGCTTTGAGGTGAAAAATATGAAGGTTGCAGCCTATTGCAGAGTTTCAACAGATAAAAACGAGCAGCTATCTTCTCTGAAAAACCAACAGGAATTTTTCAGGCAATTTGCAGAAAAAAACGGTCATATTCTCGTAAAAATATACTCTGATGAGGGAATTAGCGGAAAACACACTAAAAACCGCACCGGATTTTTGCAGATGATGTCCGATGCCGAAAACCATCTTTTTGATATGGTTGTGGTTAAAGATATTTCGCGGTTTGCAAGGAACACTCTTGACTTTCTTACCGCTATACGAAAACTTAAAACTTTAGGAATAGAAACTGTTTTTTTGTCCATAAATCAAACTGTTTTGTGCGGAAGCGAATTTATGCTGACGCTCTTTTCCGCTATTGCACAGGAAGAATCGGCCAATTTGTCCTCAAGAGTAAAATTCGGCAAAAAGCAAAACGCCCTTAAAGGCAAAGTTCCAAACTTCGTGTACGGCTACGACAGAATTGACAATTTCACTCTGAAAATAAATGACGAGCAAGCGAAAATTGTGAAAAAGATTTTCAGTATGTATTTAAAAGGTTATGGTTCACGCTATATTGCAAACCACCTCACAGAAAAAGGAGTTCCCACGCTTAAAAACCTGCCTGTCTGGTCCCCAAAGACAGTACGGAGAATGTTGGAAAACCCTCTGTATGCCGGAACTTTAGTTTCCAAAAAAACCGAGTCGCTCGACTTTTTAACGGGCACAAGAAGAAAACTTGACGATACAAAAGAATATACTTTTCAAATAGATGCTTTAAAAATTATAGATAAAAAAACCTTTGAAAAAGTGCAGAAAATCATACAAAAAAGAGCTTTTAAGGTAGTCAACGGCAGAAACTGTTGACCCAATTGCACTGAGTGCAAAAATTGTTGAGGTGGGTTGTGACAATGACCACCAATGTTGCGACAACGACATTGACGAAACTTCTGTTTCTGTTTCGGACATTCCGGACTGCATTTTGAAATCTGTTGGCGGCTCGGTTTGCACAACAAATGAAACACAGAGAATTTATGTAACTATTGGTTTGTTTGTTATTACCCGTCTGCAGAGATCTGTCCAGCTTCTCATCCCTTACTATGAATATTGTATCCCGCAAAAAGACTGTGTTGATACATCGGACGACGATCCCTGTGCACTGTTTGACAAAATCCAGTTTCCATTTGATGAATTCTATCCTCCCAAAAATCATTTTGATGATGACCATCGTGGTGGCTGCTAAACCAATATAACTATTGCAGGGAAGTGATTTTTCGCTTCCCTTTTAGTATATTTAAGGGGGTATTATGAACACTGTATTATCAAAAGACCCTAAAGCAGTTTTTGGGCTTTGTTTAAAAAGATGCAATTTAAGAAAAGAACGCGGCAATGTTCCTCTTTATGCAAATGACGGAACAGACCAGAACCAAATTAGTGCCGTTTTGCCTTTAAGTTGTGTGCGATTATTGAATAAGTGGGACCACTATTATTATATAAAATATAACGGGCAAAGCGGGTGGGTAGAAGAAAAATATGTTTTTCCCATCTCCCGTACAACAGCAGAAAAAATTGTTTTTGCAAAGAATTTCTGTGTTGTCACACAACCGGAAATCTCCATCACAGGCGAGAAATATTACATGTCCTGCAAAATACCAATGGAAAACAATTTAATGAAAATACCCTTTGCGGCAGGCGATGTTGTTAAGTTCAAGGAGTTGCCGGTATGCGAGGGCTGTCACATAGGTTATCTGCCTTTTTCGCGTCAGGAGATAATTTCACAGGCAGTCAAATATTTAAACACGCCATATGATTGGGGCGGAGAAAAAGGCGGGGTTGATTGTTCTTCTCTGATATCACATGTTTTCTCCTGTTTTGGCTATTATCTTCCTCCCTCTTCTAAAGAACAATCAAAAGTTGTTTTCCCCGTTATGTCGTATTCTGTTGATGAAATTGAAAAAGCAGATATCGGCGACATTATATATTCTCCCGGTCACGTCAGGCTTTCTCTTGGCGGGGGTTATTTTATTCACGCATCATTCACCGCCGGAAAGGTGTGTATTGGAAGCACTTGAAAATAATTTTTGAAAGGTCTTGAATTTGCCTTTAAAATATGATAAACTTATAAGACAGATGTATATATTTCACAAGGAGATTTTACTATGGAAAATGTTTACGATACCCTGCTTGCGCGCGGTCTTATTGCACAGGTAACCCACGAAAAAGAATTGCGCGAGCTTCTGGGAAAGGAAAAAATAAAATTCTACATAGGCTTTGACCCTACCGCCGACAGTCTTCATGTCGGGCATTTTCTTCAGATGGTGGTAATGCGTCACATGCAGAACGCCGGTCACACTCCTATCGCCCTTGTTGGTGGCGGTACCGGTATGGTTGGCGACCCGTCCGGCAGAACAGATATGCGCCAGATGATGACTCCCAAAACCATTCAGCACAACTGTGAATGTTTCAAGAAACAGCTTTCTTCTGTTATAGATTTTTCTGATAACAAAGCTATTATGGTTAATAATGCTGACTGGCTTTTAAAACTTAATTATATTGATTTTCTCCGTGATATCGGTTGTTGTTTTTCTGTAAATGAGATGCTTAGGGCAAAATGTTTCCAGACACGTCTTGAAAAAGGACTCTCTTTCCTTGAATTCAACTATATGCTTATGCAAAGCTTTGACTTTTTGCAGCTCTATAAAAATTATGACTGCAAACTCGAACTTGGCGGAGATGACCAGTGGAGTAACATTCTTGGCGGCATAGACCTTGTAAGACGAAAAGAAGGTCAGCAGGTTTACGGTATGACTTTCACTCTTCTTACAAACAGCGAAGGCAAAAAAATGGGCAAAACTGCCAAAGGTGCTCTCTGGCTTGACCCCAACAAAATTTCTCCTTATGAATTTTATCAGTACTGGAGAAATGTTGATGATGCAGACGTTTGCCGTTTCTTAAAGCTCATCACTTTTGTTGACCTCAAAGAAATTGAAGAGATGGAAAAATGGGAAGGCGCTCAGCTTAACGAAGCTAAAAAACGTCTCGCTTATGAAGTTACAAAACTTGTTCACGGCGAAGAAGAAGCCGAAAAAGCACATTCCGCAGCGCTTGGTATTTTTGCTGCCGGCGGGGTTTCTGCGGATATGCCTTCAACCGAACTTGAAGCATCCGGCATGAATATTATGGATGTTCTGGTACAGTTAAAGCTTTGTCCCTCCAAATCTGAAGCAAGACGACTCATTCAGCAGGGCGGCGTTTCGGTTGACGGAGAAAAAGTTGATATTGATTATGTTTTCGATGATTCAAAATCTGAATATATTATCAAAAAAGGCAAAAAAGTTTTCCATAAAGTTATAATAAAATAGTCATATTGCTCCTCCCACAGACATATGTTTAAAGGAGGAGTGATTTTTTTGGAAAAATCTTTTGAGCTCAGCTTTTTGTCAATTGACAAATATTCTGCCGAGCTGCTGAAAAACATTCTGCTTAACAATACAAAAAAGAGCAAAGACAAGTAACCTGTCTTTGCTCTTTCTTTATGTAGCAACAAGCTTGTTTTTTTCATATATTGATAGTGTGCACCATGTGCACAATCTATTAGAAAGGACTAAACATTGTGGAAATAAAAAATAATATTATAAATGGCGAAAAGCCCTCTGCACCCGCCCCTACTCCTACCCCTCCTTCTTCGGGATGCGGTTGTCTTTTCGGCCAGATGCCCTCTATGGGGAAATCATCTGAAAATAATAAACCCAGTAGCGGCAAATGTGTACAAAGATTGGGATATGCTTATGTCCCCGTTCAGCAAATGAATGAGGTATATCCACCCGAAAAAGCACTCGAAAGAGGAACAATGTTCCCGGAACTGGATTTACCTTTCGGAATGTACGGAGCGGAGGTGGGCTGATGGACAGAGAACAACTTTTTCATGAAATACAAAGATACAGTTTTACAGCAGTAGAGCTCAACCTCTATCTTGATACTCACCCGACAGATGCAAAAGCACTTGAAATGTACCAGTCAATTGTTGATAAATTAAAAGACCTTACAGAAAAATACGAATACAACTACGGACCACTTACCGCCAAAGGAACAAACTCAGGCGACCATTGGACATGGATAGACGGACCGTGGCCCTGGGAAATGTAAAGGAGGTAAAAATAATGTGGCAATATCAAAAAAAGTTACAGTATCCAATAAAAATAAAAAGAAGTAATCCAAAACTTGCAAGCTTTATCATAAGTCAATACGGTGGACCTGACGGTGAACTTGGTGCATCTTTAAGATATCTGTCTCAGCGCTATTCAATGCCGGACGATGTGTGTAAAGGCATATTAACTGATATTGGTACCGGAGAACTTGCTCACCTCGAAATGATCGGGTCGATAGTTCATCAGCTTACAAAAAATGCAACAACAACCGAAATTGAAAACAGCCCGATGGCAGCATATTATATTGACCATAATAAAGGCGTATATCCTGCAGCCGCTGATGGAACTCCGTATACTGCCGCTATGATGCAGGTAAAAGGCGACCCCATTGCTGATTTGGCAGAAGATTTGGCAGCAGAACAGAAAGCCCGTGCAACTTATGATAACATTCTCCGCGTATCTGATGACCCGGACGTAAACGATGTTATAAAATTCCTGCGAGAACGCGAAATTGTTCATTTCCAGCGTTTTGGTGAAGCTCTAAACCGCATACAGTGTGGTGAAGGAAAAACAAAAAAATTCTATATGAAATAAAAACAAAGGACTTCCGCTTGCGGAAGTCCTTTATTTTGTGTATTTTAAGTTTATCCGAGTGCCACCATACTGAAAACAAGTGCAAACAGGGCAACTGTTTCACAGAGTCCGACAACTGTTATATACTGTGAGAAACCTTTTCCCGTTTCAGCCAGTGCGTCTGCGCCAGCAGCACCTGCCATGCCCTGATATACAGCCGAAAATGCCATTGCTACACCTGATGCAATACCAAGTCCCAATAAAAATGCCGGGTCTGCAGTTGACGCTTTCATCTGCTGCATAAGAAGAAAACCGTAGATGGTCTGTGTAAGAGGTGCACCTGCAAATACTGTAAGTATAAATGGTGCTGCTTTATTGCTCATATAACATTTTTTCCATGCACCTATTGATGCCTGACCTGCAATACCGATACCGATGGCAGAGCCTATTGCGGCAATGCCCATGCATAATGCTGTTGCTAATAATCCTAAATTCATAACAATTCTCCTTTATAATAAATTTATTCTTCAAATGGTGTGAATTTATGTCCGCTCCACGACATATCAAGATGGGACGAGAATTCCAGCGTGTTAAGTCTTATTCCGTGAACAATCACAGACAGAACGTTTAATATCATATTAAGTCCGTGCCCGAACACCAACAGAACTATGGCAATTATCATAAAGAGGAAATTACCAAAAAGTGGTCCTGCAAGCTCGTTCACTGTTGCGGAAATGGCTGCGCCTGCAAGTCCTACCGCCCAGAGTCTGATATAGGAAACAATATCTGAAAATACGTTTACTACACCAAGCAGCACTGATACAATATTTGTAAGACTTGAGAGTATAGACTTAACAATACTTCCCTCATAGTTGGAAAATACAAAGCTTAAAACAAATCCCACAGCCACAAGTGCAATGGCAACCGTTCCAACAGGAACCCCGCCTACTACCAGCCCGAAACTGAAAACCTGTGCATTTACAACTAAACTGAGCACCACATAATATATGCCTGCAAGCTGCATAATTGAGCCGATATCTCCAAGCATTTTAACGGATTTTCTGTTTCTTGCTGCGCCTTTAATATGAGCCACGGTAAGCTGAATAAGTGCCAGTGTGAAGCAGAATATCTGCAGGTTTTGTGCAGTGGTAAGCCCTACTCCCTCGGCTGTCCACGGCAGCTGCCATATTTTATCGCCATAGACATTTGAAATTACCGGAATGGACAAGGATTTAAGCCACCCGGGCAATTGTTCGGGCGAAAGACCGAACCAAGTGCAAGTCAGCGTTCCCCAAAGCACTGTTGAAAGCCCGAAAAGACCTACAAGTAAGAATGTGGGCGCAACCGGTTTCTTTAAAACAAGTGACTTTATTATAGGAATTGCTGCGACTGTACAAATGAGAAGTCCGTATCCGCCGTCACCAAAAATTATACCAAAGAAAATGAGTATAAATGCCAAAAACCATCCTGAAATATCATACTCAAAATATCCGGGAACGGTACCCAGAAAGTCAGTCAACGGATAAACAAGACTAACGAGTTTATTGTTTTTGAGTTTTGTTGGAACATTGTCCTCTGCACTCGGTTCTTCTACAAGAAGTCCCCAAGAATTATCCGAAGCGGTTTGTTTCAGCTCATCCACATTATCCGATTCAATATACCCGGTAAAATAAGCAACCGATACCTTTTTATCCTTTTCCGATGACAGATTTTCATCTGCCATACCGGTAGCATAGGTTTCAAACTCTACTTCTTTTTTAAGTGAGTCAATTGCATTTTTAAAACTGTCCAAATATCCTGCATATGACGAAATCTCTTCATCTGTTGCTGCTATTTTTGAAGTTAAGCTTTCAATGCCCTGTCTCATTTTGGAGGTGGACATTTTTGGAAGATTAAACCTGTATTTTTCAAGAGAAATTTCAGCGTTTTCCTGCTCCACCATCAAAAACTTAACAGAAGATTTATCTGCGGAAAGTGTTACTGTTTTTAAAGTTTCCGGAAGGTCCCCGTACTCCTTTTTCGGCATTTCATAAAAGGAAATTTCAGTTCCTTTTGCCGCAAGCTCGGATATAACATCCGGATCAATATCTCCCCAGC
>JAZSKF010000093.1:0-4618 GCA_045534715.1 Clostridia bacterium
AGAAAATAAAGCTCAGACCTTAGATACTCAAATAAAAAGCCGCTAACCGCTTCCCGAGGAGCCGGCGGAAGAAGCCACACCGGCAGAAACTACTGAAGAATAAGAGAAAAAAGTCAGACAATAAAAATTGTCTGACTTTTCTGTTTGTAAATAGTGTTTATTCAACTGTAACCGATTTTGCAAGGTTTCTCGGTTTGTCAACGTCGCAACCTTTTTCAACTGACATATAGTAGCCGAAAATCTGCATTGCAACAACTGACAGTGAAGGAGTGAAGAGGTCGTTGGTTTTTGGAAGAACAATTGCATAGTCGGTTTCTTCACCAACGTGATTGCCTTCAGGGATAAGAGACATAACATATGCGCCTCTTGCTTTAACCTCTTTAATATTGCTCATAGTTTTCTCAAAGAGAGTACTTTGTGTTGCAATAGCAACAACGAGAGTGCCTTCTTCTATAAGAGAAATTGTTCCATGTTTAAGTTCGCCGGCAGCGTATGCTTCTGAAAGAACATAGGAAATTTCTTTAAGCTTAAGAGAACCTTCCATTGCTGCACAATAGTCAGGACCTCTGCCTATATAAAAAGCATCTTTTACTTCTCTGTGTTTTTTTGCACATTCAGCAAGAATGTGTTTATTGTCAACAACAGCTTTTATTTTGTCGGGGAGAAGAGAAAGCTCGCTTAGCAGTGCAGCTTCATCCGCTGCAGAAAGTGTGCCTTTTTTTGCTCCGAAATATATGGCAAGAAGATATACCATCAAAAGCTGAGTGCTGTATGCTTTAGTTGTTGCAACAGCAATTTCCGGACCGGCAAGTGTGTATGTTACAAGGTCCGATTCTCTGGCGATGGAGCTGCCTACAACGTTAACGATGGAAAGAGTTTTTGCGCCGAGTTTTTTCGCTTCGCGAAGAGCTGCGAGAGTGTCGGCTGTTTCACCCGACTGGCTGATTAAAACAACCAAATCTTTTTCAGAAACGATAGGGTCGGAATATCTGAATTCGGATGCGAGCTGAACATCAACAGGAATACGTGAAAGCTTTTCTATAACATATTTTCCTGCAAGACCTACGTGGTAAGCGCTGCCGCAACCTACAATGTGTATTTTCTGAAGGTCTTTTATCTGCTCGGGAGTAATTTCAAATTCGTCAAAAACAACCTTGCCGTTTTTAATATGCGGGTTTAAAGTGTCGGCAGCAACCTTTGGCTGTTCATGGATTTCCTTGAGCATAAAGTGGTCGTATCCGCCTTTTTCTGCTGCGCTTACATCCCAGTTAACGTGAAAAATTTCTTTTTTCAGCTCTTCTCCTGACAAAGTGGAGAAGGACAGGTCGTTTTCAGTTAAAACAGCAATCTCGCCGTCGTTCATAAGATAAACATCACGGGTTTTGTCAAGTATTGCCGGAATGTCCGAAGCGATGTAATTTTCATTTTCGCCTTTACCTACGATGAGGGGACTGTCTTTTTTTATAGCATAAATTTTGTCCGGATGGTTTACCGAAGCAATCGCAAGAGCAAAAGAACCCTTAAGTTTTTCAACAGTCTTGCGGATGGCTGCAAGCATATCACCTTCATAGAAATAGTCAAGAAGATGAACAACAACTTCTGTGTCGGTGTCGGACGCAAATTTAAATCCCTTTTCGATTAAGAAACTTTTAAGTTCCATATAGTTTTCTATAATGCCGTTATGTACAAGAGCGATTTTTCCGTCCATTGAGAGATGAGGATGTGAGTTTTTGTCAAGAGGAGCACCATGTGTTGCCCAACGTGTATGACCAATACCCAAAGAACCGTCAATGGGACTACCGGAGAGTTTTTCTCTCAAATCTGCAAGACGTCCCTTTGTTTTAACAGAAGACAACACGCCGTCTGATAAAACGGCAATACCTGCAGAATCATATCCGCGATATTCAAGTTTTGAAAGTCCGTTTAATAGAAATTCCGCAGCCTGTTTTTTTCCAATGTAACCTACTATTCCACACATAATTTTTTATCCTTTCTCAGTAACAACTGACAACATAAGATTTTTTATAGCAATAGCATCTTTTTCCATTTCTTCGGGATTTTCGCCTTCTATCATTATTCTGACAAGAGGTTCGGTGCCCGACGGACGAACAAGTATTCTGCCGCAGGAAGAATATTTTTTCTCGGTGGCAGATATAAGCTTCAAAACAGCCGGATTTGAAAGAACAGAAGCTTTAAGTTCGTTTTCAATTCTTGCATTTATAAGCACCTGAGGGAGAATTTTTATTTCTTTTGTCAGCTCTGATGCTGCAATGCCCGACTTTTTATACAGACTCAAAAATTCGAGAGCACAAACAAGTCCGTCGCCTGTTGTGTTGCGTGAGGTGAGTATTATATGACCAGATTGTTCACCGCCGATACAACCGCCATGCTCAATCATTTTTTCATATACATACCTGTCTCCTACGTTTGCGGCAATAAAGTCAATGCCGTGCTTTTTGAGTGAAATCTCAAGACCAATATTGCTCATCACGGTACCCACAACAATGTTGTTTTTGAGCAGGCCTTTCTTCTTAAGGTCGATTGCGAGTATGCCGATTATAATATCTCCGTCAATCACGTTTCCCTGTTCGTCTACTGCGAGAACACGGTCAGCGTCGCCGTCAAAGGCAATTCCAATGTCTGCACCGCAGCTAACAGTAAAATCTGAAAGACTTTTTATATTGACAGATCCGCAATCCTTGTTGATGTTAGTTCCGTCCGGCTCTGCAGATTTAACAAAAACCTCGGCACCAAGCTGGCGAAAAGCTTCGGGAGCAATTTTGTAGTTTGCGCCGTTTGAACAGTCAAGCGCAATTTTCATACCGTCAAAAGAGGTGTCAATTCCCGAGAGTGCAAATTCAAGATAGTCAAGACTTGCATTTTCGGTATATGTTATTTTGCCGATGTCTGCACCGGTAAGTTTATGTTCAATAGTTTTGTTGCCAAGCAGATATTCTTCTGTTTCCGCTTCCAGCTCGTCGCTTAACTTTTCACCTTTGGAGTTAAAAAACTTTATGCCATTATACTCCATAGGATTGTGAGAAGCAGAAATTACAACCCCCAGATGAGCCTTGTGCTTTCTTGTGTGGAAAGCAACCGCAGGGGTGGGGATAACACCCAGAGGAATAACCTCAGCACCTTCGGAAAGAGCACCACCGATAAAAGCAGCTTCCAGCATATCGCCTGAAATACGAGTGTCTTTGCCAATTACAACACGTATTTTTTTGCCAAGTTTTTGTGACATAAGATATGTAACATACCGCCCCAGATTGCTGGCAAGGGTAATATCAAGAGAACTGCCCGCTACGCCGCGCACACCGTCTGTTCCAAAATATTTTCCCATATTTTTTCTCCTTAAAAAATATATTTTCAAAGAAAATATAACATAAAATACAAATAAATACAAGAAAATTTTACTAAAACGTTTTAGTTAATAGAGGAAAGGGGTTTGAAAGTATAGCCTCTGGATTTTGCTTCAAGTATGATTCGTTCCAGCGTTTCTGCATTTGCGGAGGAAACGGCGTGCATCAGTATTATTGCACCATTGTGAAGATTATCCATAACCGAATTAAACACATAATCGCCCGATGGCTGAGCTTTGACATTCCAGTCTTCGTAGGCGATACTCCAGAAAACTGTTTTATATCCGAGCGATTTGGAAATTGCCATGGTTCGTTCGCTGTGTTCTCCCATTGGCGGGCGCAAAAATTTCATACTTTTACCGGTAGTTTCATAGAATATTCTGTCGAGAGAAATAAGTTCCTCTTCAACTTCACTGTCCGAAAGTGACGGCATACTTGGGTGGTTTACTGTGTGGTTGCCGACCAGGTGACCTTCTTTTACCATTCGGTTTATAAGTGCAGTTTCTTTTTCAAGATATGGACCGGTTACGAAAAAACAAGCTGGCACCTTATGCTTTTTTAAAATGTCAAGTATTTTTCCGGTATATCCGTTTTCATACCCCTCATCAAAAGTAAGATAAACTGTTTTTGATGAAGTATCGCCAAGATATATGCCGTCATATTTTTTAAGCACGGTATCTTCGCCCGGGTTGATATTCGGTGCGGCATGGGGATTGCGTTTAAGACCCCAGCAAAGCTTGGCGTTGCTGACAGAGTCAAACCCGCTTGATGTTTCACGGAAAGAGCATCCGGCTAATCCAAAAATAAAAGTTAAAATCAAAATAAAAATTATAATTTTTTTCACAATTCCTACCTCCCAAGATAATTTTATGCGCAAAATGAAAAAAGATGTTGAATTGTTGTGGGTTTTATGGTATACTAAATGGTGTTTAGGAGAGGTAATTTAAAGTGAACGGTAAAGAATTTAAAATAGTATTGTGGCTTACTGTTGCGGCCTTTTTTGTGACAGCGATTATAGCAACAGTGAGCGTAAAAAATAAATATAAAGAACAGGAAATTTTTGAGGAGACCCCGGCGATTTCGGTCTTTGCAGACACCGCGGCTTCAAGGGCAAAAAACAATATAACCCGGCAGTTGCTGGAAACTAACGAAAAAGAGGGGAAAACTGCGTATCTCACGTTTGACGACGGACCATCGGTAAACACCGAAATAATACTTGATGTTCTGAGAAGATATGAAGTCGGAGGCCAAGCGGT
>JAZSKF010000197.1:0-2359 GCA_045534715.1 Clostridia bacterium
AAACACCATTATGCAGATATAAAAAAGGTGTTGAAGAATCTCCAATAACTCTCAACATTCCACTTATTTCTGCTATTATGCAATCTGTTTCTAACGACACACTTGCTATAGCACTCGCAAAAGAAGGCGGTATGTCTTTCATTTATGGCTCACAGTCTATTGAAGATGAAGCAGCTATGGTAGCAAGAGTTAAAAACTACAAAGCAGGATTTGTTACTAGTGATTCCAACATAACTCCCGATGCTACTCTTCAGGACGTTCTTGATTTAACAGAAAAAACAGGTCATTCCACTATTGCCGTTACAGAAGATGGCAGCGCAAACGGAAAACTTATCGGTATTGTTACAAGCAGAGATTATCGTGTAAGCAGAATGACAACTGATATTAAAGTTTCTGAGTTTATGACAAAGTTTGAAGACCTTGTTTTTGCATATGATGGAATTACTCTCGCAGAAGCAAACGATGTTATTTGGGAGCACAAATTAAACCAACTGCCCATTATCACAAAAGATGGCCATCTTAAACACATGGTTTTCAGAAAAGATTATTCTTTCCACAAAGAAAACAGACTCGAACTTCTTGACTCTTCTAAAAGATATATTGTTGGAGCTGGTATAAATACAAGAGACTTTGCAGAGAGAGTACCTGCCCTTATAGAAGCGGGCGCCGATGTTCTTTGTATCGACTCTTCCGAAGGTTTTTCCGAATGGCAGAAAATAACACTTGATTATATCAAGAAAAACTATGGCGATTCTGTTAAAGTCGGTGCAGGCAACGTTGTTGACAAAGAAGGATTTTTATTCCTTGCAGAAGCAGGGGCAGATTTTATAAAAGTTGGTATTGGCGGCGGCTCAATTTGTATCACTCGTGAACAAAAGGGTATAGGTCGTGGTCAGGCGACTGCTCTTATTGGAGTTGCTGAAGCCAGAAATGAATATTATGAAAAAACAGGCATATATATTCCCATTTGTTCTGACGGCGGTATTGTTTATGATTATCATATGACTCTTGCACTTGCTATGGGAGCAGACTTTATTATGCTTGGAAGATATTTTGCAAGATTTGACGAAAGCCCGACAAACAAGCTTAACATTAACGGAAGCTATGTTAAAGAATATTGGGGAGAAGGTTCGAACAGAGCAAGAAACTGGCAAAGATATGATATGGGCGGAGACAAAAAGCTTTCTTTTGAAGAAGGAGTTGACTCATACGTTCCATATGCAGGAAGTCTTAAAGACAATGTTACACTTTCTCTCAATAAGGTTCGTTCTACAATGTGTAACTGCGGAGTTCTTTCAATCCCCGAACTCCACGAAAAAGCAAAGATTACTCTTGTTTCTGCAACAAGTATTGTTGAAGGCGGAGCACACGACGTTATTCAAAAAGAAAAACAAAATATTAACTAATTTAAGAAAACCCCGAACTCTCGTTCGGGGCTTTTTATATATAAAAATCATGTTCGCCGATAGTTGTAAAATATTCTCTGTTTTCCGGTATCCACAGGCTTTGAGATATGTTGGGATTTAAAAAGTAGAGACACTCTCCAACAACATTTTCGCCTTCAAGACAAAGCTTTGCAGCTAAATATGAGTCACGGCTTGGTTCTTTATATATTGTACCGTTTGCAACAGGCTGAAACTGAACTCCAAAATTCCTGTCAAAGATTACAGAATATATGGTGTTTGGATAGTTTTCATGTTTTACCCGGTTTAAAACAACGTTGCCTACGGCAATTTTCCCGTCCATTGACTGAGACTCACTTTCGGCAGATATAATTTTTGCAAGCCAGTAAATTTCATCATCACCATATGCTCTTTTAAGAATCATTTCGTCCGGCAAAGTTATTTGGTCGCAAGTTAAAATGACAGTAAAATAGTTTCCGTCCCAACTAACTTCTGTTCCCATATTTTCTGCCAAAAATCTAAGTGGTAAATAACTTAGACCGTCAAAAATTTTTGCGCTGCCAATGATTTCTGTTTCTATTCCATTGACAAGAGCTATGCTTTCGTTAATTTTGAAGGTAAAAATGTTTCCGTCATGTAAAACGGTCACTCTTTTGCTTGCATCCTCCCAAATAACGTCTGCTGAAAATATTTCACAAAAAAACCTGACAGGAAGATATGTAGTCCCGTTTAAAAGAATTGGTTTTGTTGAAAAATTTATATATTCATTATTCAGTTTAACTGACACAGGTATATCCCGTGCAAATGAAGATATTGCTGCAACAAACAAAAATATTAAAGAGCAAAAAAGAAGTTTGAATTTCATAAAAAACACCTCCGGTTATTAAGTATAACTTAAAACAGAAGGTGTTTTCAATGTAAAGATTATCCTAAAAATATTCGAATAAAGGAAGGTG
>JAZSKF010000008.1:0-3340 GCA_045534715.1 Clostridia bacterium
CATAAGCTCAAGTGCTCTTGAAAGAACATAGCACAAAACTCTGCCCGCGTTTTCTTTGTCGTCGCCCTGGAGTCTCGGTTTTGTGAGCTCAATATACCAGACGCAGTATTCGTCCCAGATAAAGTCATAAATTCTGCCGAGAGCAAGACCAAGCTCAAATTTTTCAAGGTTATCTGTAACCTCGGAAACAAGCTTATCAAGCTTTGTAAGAATCCATTTATCTTCTATGGTGAGCTTGTCTTCTGCCGGAAGAGCCGTATCTGCGTGGTCAATGTTCATAAGCACAAAACGTGCCGCATTCCACATTTTGTTTGCAAAGTTGCGGCTTGCTTTAACACGTTCAATATAAAAACGCATATCGTTTCCGGGGGAGTTGCCGGTTGCGAGAGTAAATCTTAAAGCGTCTGCGCCATATTCGTCAATAATTTCAAGCGGGTCAATGCCGTTGCCCAGCGATTTTGACATTTTTCTGCCCTCGCTGTCACGAACAAGACCGTGAATGAACACGTGTTTAAACGGTTCCTGTTTCATATGTTCCATGCCCGAGAAAATCATTCTTGCAACCCAGAAGAAAATGATGTCATATCCGGTAACAAGAACGGAAGTGGGATAGAACTTTTCAAGGTCGTCGGTTTTTTCCGGCCAGCCAAGTGTTGAGAAAGGCCAGAGAGCCGAGGAGAACCAGGTGTCGAGAACGTCTTCTTCCTGACGGACTTTGCCGCCACATTTTGGACAAACAGAAAGGTCTTCTTTTGAAACCTCCATGTGTCCGCAATCGTCGCAGTAGAAAGCAGGAATGCGGTGTCCCCACCAGAGCTGACGGGAAATACACCAGTCGAAAACGCCTTCCATCCAGTTGAGATATGTTTTGCTGAATCTGCCGGGAACAAACTGAACACGGCCATCTTTTACAACCTCAATTGCATCCTCAGCAAGAGGTTTCATTTTAACAAACCACTGGTCGCTTGTTATAGGTTCAACAGTGGTGCCGCAACGGTAACATTCACCAACATTGTGAGAATGTTCTTCGGTCTTGTAGAGCAGACCTGCAGCGTCAAGGTCGACAATAACGGCACGTCTTGCTTCATAGCGGTCCATACCCTCATATTTGCCGGCAAATTTATTCATTGTGGCATCGTCGTTAAGCACTTTAATTTGTTCAAGGTTATGTCGTTTGCCAACTTCAAAGTCGTTAGGGTCGTGGGCAGGAGTGATTTTAACAACACCTGTACCAAAATCCATCTCAACATATTCGTCCGCAACAACGGGAATAGGTTTGTTAACAAGCGGCAGAATAACATTTTTGCCTACAAGGTTTTTATATCTTTCATCGTCGGGATGAACAGCAAGCGCTGTGTCACCAAACATGGTTTCAGGACGGGTGGTCGCGATTATAACAAACTCGTCTGTTCCTTCGATGGGATATTTTATATGCCAGAAATGGCCTGCCTGCTCAGAATAGGAAACCTCGGCGTCGGAAAGTGCAGTTGCACATTTTGGACACCAGTTTATAATTCTGTTGCCTTTGTAGATAAGACCTTTGTTATAGAGGTTAACAAAAACCTCACGGACAGCTATTGAACAACCCTCGTCCATTGTAAAACGTTCTCTTGACCAGTCGCAAGAACAGCCAAGCTGTTTGAGTTGGGATATTATGCGGTCGCCAAACCGGTTTTTCCAGTCCCATACTCTTTCAAGAAACTTTTCTCTGCCCAGGTCATAACGGGTGAGACCTTCGTTTTCACGGAGATTTTCTTCAACCTTAATCTGAGTTGCAATGCCCGCATGGTCGGTGCCAGGAAGCCAGAGCGCTTCGAAGCCTGCCATTCTTTTATATCTTACAAGGATATCCTGCAAGGTTTCGTCAAGCGCATGGCCCATGTGCAGCTGACCGGTAACATTCGGCGGGGGGATAACTATTGTAAAAGGCGGTTTTTTGCTGGCAGAATCTGCGCCAAAATAGCCTTTTTCCTCCCATGTTTTATAGAGCCGGGTTTCAAACGATTTCGGGTCGTATATTTTACCAAGTTCTTTTTCCAATGTAAAAACTCCTTTTATTTTAGTGAGCCGGTGGTGTAAAGCAATACCATTGCTGCTGCCGAAATAAGCACACCCACAAGCTTTATTAAATTATTTGTTCTTTCAGAAAATTCTTTTTTGAAAACGATTGCAAAAATTTTCGGTCCTGCGTAAATTATAGCTATTCCCAAAAAAGCAAAAAACCAGAGAATAAATGCGGTCAAAACCAAACACACATCCTTTCTTTAAACAAGATTTTTCACCCTGCTAACAAGTTTTTTCAATTTGGCTTAATTATATCACTTTGGGGCAGATATGTCAAGGCGACAACAACACATTTCTTGACAACTTTAGCTAAAAGAGATATAATTAACACAAACGGAATTTTATTCTATAAAATTCCTAAGAGCTGGCGCTCTTTCGAGCACGGTGCTAACCTTCGGCGTCGTAAAAATGCCCTTGCAAGCATTTTTACTCCTGGTAAAATAAATTCTTAGGTATTTGGTTTATATAATAAATATGTAGTTAGGAGGTAATATACATGAAAATAATTTTAGACGCAATGGGTGGAGACCTTGCACCTAAAGAACAGGTGGCGGGAGCACTTTTAGCGGCGGAAACACTGGATGTTGACATTGTGCTCTGCGGAAACGAGGAGCTTATAAATAAAGAAATGGATTGTTATGAAGGGAAAAAGGACAGGATTACCGTGCATCATTGCAGCGAGGCTGTAGAAAATGAAGATGACCCTGTAAGAGCAGTCAGAAGAAAAAAAGACTCTTCTTTGGTTGTTGGAATGAAGCTTCTTGCCGAAAGAGAAGCGGATGCCATTGTTACGGCGGGGAACACGGGGGCGGTTATAGCTGCGTCTGTTTTTGAACTTGGCAGAATTCCGGGGATTACGCGCCCTGCTCTTGCACCGCTTATTCCTACCATGAAAGGCAAACCGTTTCTTCTTATGGACTCGGGCGCAAACTCTGTCTGCACACCCGAAAATCTTTATGGATTTGCAATTATGGGGTCTCACTATATGGAAAACATTCTTGGCGTTAAAAATCCGAAAGTGGGGCTTGTGAACATTGGAGCAGAGGAGAAAAAAGGCACCCCTCTTACCAAAGATACATACGCTCTTTTGAAAGATGCGCCCATAAACTTTATCGGCAATCTTGAAGCAAGAAGAATTCCACACGGGGATGCGGACGTTGCCGTAACAGACGGGTTTACCGGAAATGTAATATTAAAGCTGATAGAGGGTATGAGCGATTTTATGAAACATGCTTTCAAGGAAATTCTGATGAAAAACACACTCACAAAGCTTTCC
>JAZSKF010000095.1:0-5553 GCA_045534715.1 Clostridia bacterium
GGATGCTTGTGCGTGTTAAAGAGATGCTTGAAAAGTCTGTTATGTATATTGCCGAACATTTAAGAGCAGGAGAGTTTGAACCTCTTGGAGATGAAATAGAATGTGACGATAATAAAGAATATGCACCCCTGTCTTTTGAAATTTCCGGCAAAAAAGTTAAACTTCGCGGCAAAGTTGACAGGGCAGATATTTATTATGACGAAAATGGCGGGAAATATATCCGCGTTATAGACTACAAATCGGGAAGCAGAGATTTTGATGTTGCTTCCATGTTGTACGGTTTGCAACTGCAGCTTGCAGTTTATCTGGACAGACTGTGTGATGAGGCGGATGCAAAACCTGCAGGCATTTTATATTTCCGTATGTTTGACCCTATGATAGAGGTGGACGGAAATATTTCCGATGCAGAGCTTTCTGCAAAACATGATGAACAGCACAAAATGACAGGCGTTGTGTTAGCAGACGATAAAATAATTTCTGCGATGGATAAAAGCATCAGCGGTGCAAGCAAAATAATTCCCGTAAAATACAACAAAGATGGTAGTCTTTCAAAAAATTCCTCAACGCTTAACTCCCAACAGTTTAAAGGAATGCAGAGGAAAATCGACAGTATAATTAAAAAAGCGGCGTCTGAAATTCTAGGCGGAAACACAAAGATTTCTCCGACTAAATCTCAGGGTGCGACAGGCTGCGATTATTGTGATTTTAAAAAGGTTTGTTTCTTTGATGAACGGTGTGGCGGGAAATATAACGTTTTAGACAAGATAAACAAAGAAGAAGCGGAAGAAATTTTGCAGAGAGCAGGTGAAGAGGATGATTAAACTGACCGAGATGCAGGAAAAAGCGGTTTATGCAAGAGATTGCGACCTTCTTGTTTCAGCTGCTGCAGGAAGTGGAAAAACTGCGGTTTTGTCTGAAAGAATTATTCAGCTTCTTATGGACAGGGAAAATCCTGCTTCAATAAACGAGTTTTTAATTGTTACATTCACAAATGCTGCTGCGTCTGAAATGAAAGAACGTATTGGAAAGAAAATTATGGAAGCTGCCTCTGACACAATGATTGATAAAGAGGTGAGAAACCACTTAAAAAAACAGCTTTCTTTGATCAGCAGTGCAAGTATTACGACAATACATTCCTTTTGTCTTGATATAATAAAAAACAACTTTCATCTTCTGGATATAGACCCGGCATTCAGGGTAGCAGACCCAAGCGAAGCGGAAATACTGAAAATGCAAACGGCAGAGCTCATGCTTGAAGAAAGCTATTCGGGCAAAAAAGCTCATGTTTTTTCGCGGCTTTGTAAATGGCTTGGTATGGGAAAGGATGAAGAACTTTTAAACGAACTTCTGAGAATTCATCGGTTTGTCTGCGGATTTCCCAACCCCGCCAAATGGCTGAGCGAGGCGGCAGAAAACTATAATCCCGAAAACTTTTCGGTGCTAACGGAAAATATGTGGGTGAAAGAGCTGATGACAGCCGGCAAAGAGCAAGTTTTGTATCAGCTTGAAAGAGCACAGGAAACTTTTAAACTTGCAAAAGAGTTTGACATAGGACCGTATGCGGACACGCTTTATGAGGATATAAATGCAATAGAAGATTATTTGACAGGATTTGGTGATGACGAAAATCCAAAACTGCCTGAGTATCCGCAGTTTGGTAAAATGAAAAGCAAACCCCGTGATGCAGACGAGGGGGTTTGTGATTACATAAAAGAGGAACGGTCAACCATTAAAAAAGCTGTTTGTGAAGTAGCAGACTCGCTTGATATTGATGAATATACCATAAAAGAGCAGCTTGAAAAGGCATATCCGCTTGTTAAATGTCTGGAAGAAAGTGTTATGCTTTTTCATACCCTTTTTAAGGAGAAAAAGAAAAAACTTGGGGTGCTGGATTTCAGCGACTTTGAACATATGGCACTTGAAATACTTGCCGACGGTGAAAACGGTGTTGCAAATGAGCTGAGAGAAAGATACCGTGAGATTATGATAGACGAGTATCAGGACTGTAACCCCACTCAGGAGATGATTTTTTCATATATAAACCGTAAAACAGACGGAAAGTCAACCAATATGTTCATGGTTGGTGATATGAAACAGAGTATATACAGATTCAGACTCGCAGACCCGGAAATTTTTGCCGGCAAAAACAAAAACTATAAAGCAGAAGGCTCTCAGGTTAAAATAGTTCTTAACAACAACTTCAGGAGCAGTGCTACAATTCTTGACGGAATCAACTCTGTTTTTTCTAAAATAATGAGTGAAAAAACAGGTGATGTGGAATATGGGGATGAAGAAAAACTCTATTTTCGCAGCGACCATCCGGAAAAGGAAAAAGAGCATAAATGTGAGCTTGTGGTTTTGGAGAAAGCAACAAACGATATGGAAGAGGACGCATCAGAACCTGACTATATTGCAGAAAGAATATTAGAGCTTGTATCAGAAGGCTATAATTTCAGGGATATTGCCATACTTCTACGAAGCACAAAAGGGAAAAGCAGTGCGATAGAAGAAGCACTTAAAGCAAGAAACATTCCATATTACACCGACTCGGGCAGTGGCTATTTTGAGAGTATGGAAATAGGACTCATTTCAACTCTTTTAAAAGTAATTGACAATCCTATGCAGGACATTGAACTGGTATCCCTTCTTAGAAGTCCAATTTTTAAATTTGATGAAAATATGCTTCTTGAAATAAGAAGCGCTCATAAGGGACCGTTTTACGGTGCACTGCGCAGGTATGCCGGGAATGGCGATGAAACGGCGCAGGCGTGCAGCAGGTTTCTTAACAAACTTGCATTTTGGAGAGACATGGCTCTTTCTATGCCGGTAGATGAGTTTGTAGAATTTCTAACATTAGATAGCGGAATAGACGTTTTTGCAGCAGCTCTTCCGGGAGGAGAACAAAGGAGTGCAAACTTAAGGCTTTTTTTGCTTCAGGCAAGACTTTTGCAGAAAAGCGGATTTAAAGGACTTTTCTCTTTTGTAAGTTTTCTGGACAGACTGTCAGCAGGGGGAGAAGGTGCTGAAGCAAAAATGCTTTCAGAAAATAGCAATGTTGTGCGAATTATAACAATACACAAATCAAAAGGTCTGGAATTTCCCGTTGTTTTTCTGAGTGGACTTGGAACAGCGTTCAACAAAAGAGATTTAAGTGGCAATATTTTGCTTCATAAAAAACTGCAGCTGGGCATAAAACTTCCGGACGATAAAAGACAGATAAAATATCCGTTTGTATCTCATAAGGCGGTGGCAACAAGGCTTGCAAGAGAAAATATTTCAGAGGAAATGAGAGTTCTTTATGTTGCTCTTACTCGAGCAAAAGAGAGACTCATTTGCACCGCTTCTGTGAAAAATGCCGCAGAAAAGATTGAAAAATATGTAGAAAAAGATAAAATTTCGCCATATGAAGCAGCATCTGCAAAGAACTTTTTCGACTGGATTTCTATGGGCCTGGACGAAAACTGGGAGGTTAAAATTTTAAAACCGGAAGATATTGCTCTTTCTCCGGCTAAGCTTTCGGAAGAGGAAAAAGAGGCCGAAAAACCGGTGGAAAGCTTTGCGGAAGTGGCAAAGATATTTGAATATAAATATCCCTATGAAAAGTCAACTCTCCTGCCCACAAAACTTTCGGTAAGTGAAATCAAAAAGCGGCATAACTATGATGATGCTATGCAGATGAAAGTATATATGCCACAACTGATAGAAAAAAGGTCTTTTTTGGAAAATCGTGAGTTTACAGCGGCAGAAAAAGGAATTATCAATCACCTGGTTCTCAGTGCTGTGGACATACAGGAGCCTGATGTGGACAAAACCATAGCAGAGCTTTTAGGGAAAGGGCTGATGACAAAAGAAGAGGAAGAGGTAGTCGAAAGAAATGCAATATCTGCATTTTTTAGCGGGGAATATGGCGAAAGGCTTAAAAAAGCCGACAAGGTTTTCAGAGAAATGTCTTTCGGTATTGAAGTGAACGTTTCCGACATTTTCCCCCAACAGTACAATGATGATACCATCATGGTACAGGGGATAATCGACCTTCTGTTTGTTGAGGGAGAAAATGCGGTTGTCCTGGACTATAAAACAGATGTTTTTCTTGATGCAGAAAGACGGGAAATGTATAAAAAACAGCTGGAGATATATTCTGCTGCTGTGGAAAAAATAACAGGATGCAAAGTAGTTGAAAAATGTCTGTATATGGTAAGAACAGGTGAGTATCTGAAGCTTTGATGTTGGAGGGCAACCCTTGAAAGGTTGCCCCTTTACTTTTTTAAGAAAAATATATAAAAGAGGAAAAAACTCTTGACAAACAAAGGGAAATCATATATAATAACATATCGTGGCAGGAAAATATCGGGGTTTGGCGCAGTTTGGTAGCGCGCATGGTTTGGGACCATGAGGCCGCGGGTTCGAATCCCTCAACCCCGACCAGAAAAAAGACAGATTTCGTAATTGAAATCTGTCTTTTTTTGTGAATATTATTCTTTCTTCTTGACAAGTATACTTTGGTGTGGTATAATAACTAATGTTGTGGAGAGATGTCCGAGTGGTTTAAGGAGCTAGTCTTGAAAACTAGTGACTCGAAAGAGCCCAGAGTTCGAATCTCTGTCTCTCCGCCAAAATTAAATAAAAAGGTGACTCGCTGCATCGGCAGAGTTGCCGCTTCTATGGAGAAGTACTCAAGTTGGCCGAAGAGGCGCCCCTGCTAAGGGTGTAGGTCGGGAAACCGGCGCGAGAGTTCAAATCTCTCCTTCTCCGCCAACAAAAAGCAAGTCACTTTTGTGACTTGCTTTTTGTTTATGAAAAGATTTGAACTCGAGCACCGGGGACCGGCAAGAGGGATTCGAGCACGACCGCTGCCGGTGGCAGAAGAAGGGAGTGCGCAGAATTGGCAGAAACCCGATGAACACGAGTGTGACTTGTCATACGAAGTGTGAATCGCTGGTTTCAACTGGTCGCTTTGCGGCAAATCTCTCCTTCTCCGCCAAAAACTGACAAGTTTCGACTTGTCAGTTTTTACTTTTTACCTATTCACTCTTCACTATTCCTTAAAACAAAAGTGTATTTACATAAAACTTAACTTCTCCGACAGAAAAAAGCACTTATTTCAGCGGTTGGTTTTAGGGATTTTTAGGCGGTTAATCCCTATGTGAAGACGCCGTTAGACTTGCTTTTTTTACCTATTAAGTTAAGAAGGAATGTTAATATGCTCATAACCGCTATTTGAATGATGGTTATAATAATCATAAGACCTCTTGATTCATAGTAGCAGAAGTGGTCCCAGTAGATAATCAGTTCGGCAGCGACAGCGCACAAAATACTGTACCACGTTGCCTTTCGGTTTACGCACCTGAAAACAACAGGTAAAATAATTGTTAAAACAAGATATGTAACAATAGCAACCGGTCTTTGCATAATATAACCTCCCTGTATTTTTTATATTTTATCGCACAATCGCAGCAAAGTCAATATATTTGAAAATGATTAGTTTTTCTGTGGAGAAGATATGCTTAAAAACTCTCTTAATACAGAGTAGAAATGCTTGACAATTATGTAAAA